>JAKEHD010000531.1 GCA_022615215.1 Blastocatellia bacterium | reverse complement strand
TGTTCTCTTCCACTGCTCCTTTACAGAGAGCTATGAGTATATTTCGCAATTTGAGAGATCAGCCTCAATTTCATGTTGAAGTATTTTTTTCATGATAGAATCGGTCGCGTCGGTTACAACGCCCTCTTGCGGCTCATCTATCGTGACCGACGGAGCGGATGTGTCGGCCAGCCCTCGGAGCACCCCGTTTCCATTGATCGTCAGACGGTCGCACATGACCGACCCGACAAGTTCGCTGTTGCCGTTTATAATCACGGTGCCCGACGGCGCTATGACCGCCCCATAAAATGAGCTTCCCCCGTTGAGCGTCAGACCTCCGCTCGCCACCCTCAAGCCGAGCCACAGAGGATTCTCAGACGCGCCCATGGAACTGTTGAGCGTCGCCCATGTAGCGAGCGTCAGCAATACAGGCCCGACCACTCGCAACTCGCTATTGCTGCCGTTGAGGGTCAAACGGTTCAGGTTGTAAACCGCAGGCGTCCGCGCCCCCGCTATGCCGAGTATGAAACCGCTTCCGCCATTGGCCGTGAAATTCCTGTAGGTTCCGGGCGGCACCGCTACCATGCCCGCGTTGCCGTTGAGCGTCAGATCGCGCAAGGTGGCGAAGTCTCCGGGATCCTGTCCCGGCGAGTTCAGCGTCACACTTCGAGTGCCCGCGCTTGCGGGCGGCGGCGCGACCGTCGGCAGGGCTATCGGGTCTGTGCGAGTGACCAGATGCCCCAGCGTGGCGTTGCCGTTGAGCGTGACCTTGTGATTGGAGGGCGACGCGCTCCCTGCTCCCTCTCGCGTGCCGCCGAAATTCGGCTGACCGTTCAATATCAACTGAGGCGTCCCCGGAATCAGCAGACCGGATGTAATAACGGCTCCGCCGTTGAGCGTGACGTTTTCTGCGGTCAACTGGCGCACGGAGCCTTCGACCCGCCCGTTGATCGAGGGCCCATGGCGCACAACGGCCACCCGGTCGCTTATGGCTTCTATGGGAGATGCGCCCGCAGGAGCGAACGTCATGCTCTCGAATCGGCCGGCTTGAGCCACCTGCGAAGTCTCGAACTCGGTCCCCGTCCACCGGACACGCCATAGAACGCCGGGGAAGGACTCAGCTATGAGGATGTCGCCCGTCAGGGCGGCCAGCTCCGATGCAGGCGCGCCCAGAAGTATGCCCGATGCGGAATCGATGCAGAAGAGGTTCTCATTGGCCGGTATGAGGGCGATGTCCTGCGGGCTGATTCCGAGTTGATAAGATGAGATGTTGCCTTGAGCATCGACGGCGTAAACGAGGCCCTGCGCGCTCACGCCCGCGAGAATCTTTCCGGCCCAGAGCCCGTAGTTCGCCGAATCATCAGGCACACTCGCCAGCGCCTCCGCAGCAGCCCCGATATTTGCCACAAGCGCAGGCGTCGCCGATGAATCGATCCGCCATATATTCCCCTGCGAGGTCGCCGCGATCAGGTCTCCGCCATAGACGCCCGACCTGTCTATGTGCAGGCTGACCGTCAATCCCATCTCTCCGGGCAGTGTGACCCAGGGATTTTCGACCGTCGAGCCGTCCTCCCGTATGCGCGCGATTGCGCCGGGAAGGAAGATTTCCTTATATCTAACGTCCGTGCCTGTAAAGAGATATCCTGCGATGAATCCCCCTCGGCTCCGACCGCTTCCCTCATAGCGAGCGGTTGCAAACCGTAGTTTGCCGGTCAACCCTGCGAGTCCCGATAGAGATGTAGCGGGGCCGTCTGAGGAAAGCAACTCGAAATTGTGCGGCTGGCCTGAAGGGTGATTCACCGACAGGACGAGTTTGTGCTCAGGCTGGTGATAGTCTTAGCGCGAGGCGCTATGGGATGTCACAAAAGCCTTATGATTCAACTAACACTGATCGGCCCGACATAAGGGCCGGCATTCTTATCCGTCCGGGCCGCTATGTGGCTATCCACAATACCGGCATAGTGATGCGCCCTGAGCCGAAACGGAGGACTACCCGCAAGCACTACAGGGCTGCCCGCGTGTTTTTACCGATAGTTTTTATCCATACTCAAGGCTATGCATTATAGCGGCTGCAATCTTCTGACCATCCGGCGCAAAAGAAGAAAGATACCATCGGCTTCAGCCGCATGGAGTTTCAGTTTTTACCTAATCATCGCCGCTCTCCGCAACGGCGCGGCGCTTTCGCTCCTCACAATAGTGTGCCTTACGCCCCTCTATGCATCCTCCTCTACAGGGGCTGTCGAGCGGCAAGGGTCGCTCGATAACCCCTTCGCGCAACAACCCATCGAAGACCCCGAAGGCCATGCCCTTTCAAACTTCTATCAGGCGCTTATGCGAATCGAAGACGGCGAAGCAGCCATTGCGCGGATCGTCCATTACGGAGATTCGCATGTGGCTGCCGATATATTGACCGGCGCGCTCAGGCGGAAGTTTCAAAGCGGCTTCGGCGACGCAGGCCTCGGGTTCGTCCTCGCGGGACAGCCCTGGACCTGGTACGGGCGCAAGGGCCTTACGAGTCAGGCCAGTCCCGGATGGCAGGTCGATGGTCTCAGCGCGTCTTCCCTTATGAAAGACGGAAGACGACTGGCGACTACGCTTGGACTCGCAGGCCTAAGCCTCACAGCTTATGAAGCGGGCGAGTGGCTCCGGCTCGGAGCCCGATGCAGTCGCTTCGACATATATCTGCTCAAACAGCCCGGCGGCGCGCGCCTCGACGTTCTGCTCGACGGAGTCGTCTATCATCGCCGCGTCTCTCTGGATTCAGAGAGAGTGGAGCCTTTCTATCTCGAAGTGACGGCCTATACGGAAGGGTTTCACTCGGTCGAGATTCGCAGCGCCTCGCCCGGCCCCGTGAGAGTCTTCGGAGCCGCCATCGAACGCAACCTGAGAGGCGTAGTCTATGACGCGATGGGAATAAACGGAGCGACGGCCCGCAGGCCCCTTTTATGGGATTGGCGGACCTTTACGGATAACCTTCAGCGGCGCGCTCCCGACTTGATAGTCATCGCCTACGGCTCTAATGAAGCGGGCGATGAGTATCTCGACCTTGCTCGCTATGGCGAAGAGTTCTACACGCTTCTCATACGTTTGCGCAAGGCCGTCCCTCGCGCATCGCTACTGGTCATAAGCCCGCCTGACCGCGCCGCGCGCGCAGGCGCAAGGTGGCGGACTATAAGCCTTATGCCCGCGCTCGTCCGCGCGCAGAAGCGGGCCGCAGAGAAAGCGGGCGCGGCCTTCTGGGATATGTTTCAAGCGATGGGGGGAGAAGGTTCGATCTCCACATGGGCCACTCTGCCCGTTCGACTGGCCCAGCCTGATAGGGTCCATCTCACACGGGCCGGGTACGCGCGGGTGGCTGAGAGTTTATATGCGGAATTGATGCGGGGGTATCTGTGGGCGCTGTTGGGTGGCGCAAAGACAAGGGAGCGCGGAGTCGCAAATGCAGCCGTCTCATACTGGCTTGGCAACGACGCGGGCCGGCTGGATAGACCGTCGCGCCTCCGCGCTTCCCGGTCTTCGCGCTCAACGTAAGTTTGAAACCGGATCAAGCAAGATGCATTTTACGAGCGGAACCTATTTCGCCTTTTTGATAGCGGTCTTCTTCGCCTACTGGCTGGTGGCGGGGCGGCTCAGGTTGCGAATCGCATTCCTTGCCACTGCGAGTTGTCTCTTCTACGCCCTCGTGGGAGGGCAAGCCCTTGCGCTGCTTTTCGCAATTTCGATCATCGATTTCACGACGACACGATTGATGGCTCGATGCGAAGACCGGACCCGACGCAAGCTTTTGCTTACGGTTTCGCTCTCGATAGATATAGGCGCGCTCTGCTTCTTCAAGTACGCAAACTTTTTCATGGAATCGGTCGCTGACGGTCTTTCGATATTCGGGGTCGCCATTGCAACTTCGAGCTTGAACCTGCTTGTGCCCGTAGGCATTTCGTTCTTCATCTTTCAATCTCTTGCCTACGTAATAGACGTTTATCGCAAGGACGCTGATCCTGCTCCCGGCTACCAGGACTACCTTGCCTTCGTGTCGTTCTTTCCGACCATAGTCGCAGGCCCCATTCTTCGCGCAAAGCAATTGCTCCCCCGACTTCGAGACAGATTGACTCTCGATGCTGCAAAGGGTGGGCAGGCGCTCTTTCTGATCGCAGTGGGGCTTATAAAAAAGATCGCCATAGCCGATTATCTGAGCGCGAATTTCGTAGATCGAGTCTTCGACTTCCCTGAGCGGTTCTCTTCGCTCGAAGTGATGACGGCCGTTTACGGCTACGCCCTGCAAATCTATGCGGACTTCTCCGGCTACAGCGACATTGCGATAGGGTCGGCCCTTCTGCTCGGATTTACTCTGCCGGATAATTTCAACGCGCCCTACCGGGCGAAAGATTTGCCTGAGTTCTGGCGGCGATGGCACATAACGCTTTCGACATGGCTCAGGGATTACGTCTTCTTCACTGTGGTTGGAAAACGCGCACGCAGCGCGGCGGCGCTTTACTGCGGGCTTGTAGTCACTATGTTGATAGGAGGCTTGTGGCACGGCGCAGCCTGGACCTTCGCGCTGTGGGGGCTCGCGCATGGATTGGGGCTGGCCGCCGCTCGCGCATTCGCCTCTTTGAAAAAACGTTTTCAATTTCCCGCGAGCGAGGGCTTCTTGTGGCCGCGCGTGTTGAGCGTGTTCATCACTTTTCATTTCGTCTGCTTTGCGTGGATTTTGTTCAGGGCCGATACGCTCGACAAAGCTCTGAGCGTGTTCGGCCAACTGCTCGCGTTTACCGCAGACACAACCAATCTCGCGTTGCCCGTCGCGCTTTTGATCTTACTCGGATTTATCGCGCACTGGACGCCCGACAGGGTTTGGAGCGCGGCGCGCACAGGATTCGTGCGACTGCCTGCGCTGGCGCAAGCCTGTGCGCTCGTGCTTCTGGCAATGGGACTCTATTCTGTTGCAAGCAGCGATGTGGCCCCGTTTATCTATTCGAGGTTTTAAAGAAAATGTTTCGCCGCAAAGACACGCCTCATTCAAATACCCGCCATCCCCTCACACGACTGCGTGTCTTTGCGGCGAGCGATGGACAGGGGCACGCGCTATCAGGCAAGACGGCGCGCACGATAATCAGTTTCGTCGCGCTCGCCCTTTTGCCTTACATGGTCCCCGCGATGAAAAGCTATCGCATACCGGTGCCGCAGGGATTGGCCGCTATGTTTGGCCTTCAACCGGGCGAAGAAATCATATCGGCCCGAAATCTTCCGGGGGCCGAACAATTCAGTAGCCCAAGCGTGAGCGCGGGCTTCGATCAAACGATCAGCACGACGCCCGGCAAAATCGAAGACCCGTCAGGCCGCGCGCTCGACCATTTTTTCGAGTCGTTGCTCGTGACAGAAATATTCAGTAGCCCAAGCGTGAGCGCGGGCTTTTCCTCAAGAGGCGGGCAGACGCGCATATCTCATTACGGGGACTCGCCCATAACGAACGACGGCATTACATCGACAGTGCGGCGGCGGCTTCAACTCAAATTCGGCGACGCGGGGCACGGCTTCATACTCATCGCCAAACCATGGGGATGGTATGGCCACGTCGGAGTCGCACACGATGCGAGCCGGGGCTGGCAGAGCGATCCCATGTTCATCGCGCGCGCAGATCTCTACGGACTTGGAGGCGTGAGCTTCACATCGCAATCGGCGAGCGCGAGTTTCGGCACTGTTGAAGAGGGCGAAGTCGGCCGCAGCGTTTCATCATTCGATATTTATTATCTTGCTCGCCCTGGCGGAGGAGATTTCGAGGTCGAGGTCGACGGAGCGCCGCGCGCACGGGTTTCTACTGCGAACGATGAGGTGAAATCAGGCTTTTACCGGGTCGAGGTGAAAGAGGGCGCGCATCGCCTGACCATAAGGGCGGCGGGCGATGTGCGAATGTTCGGGGTCGCGCTCGAAAGCGGCAGGCCGGGAGTTCAATACGACTCTTTAGGAGTGAACGGCGCGTTCATAGCTCTTTTGGCAAATCATATCGATGCCGACCACTGGGCCGAGCAGTTGCGCCACAGGCAGCCCGACCTTGTCATCATCGGCTATGGCGCGAACGAGAGTCAGTTCGAGCGATTGCCGATGGACCGCTACGAGCAGGACACTAAAGAAACCATCCGCCGCATCCGTGCCGCATTGCCTGAAGTCTCGATAATGTTTGTCGGGCCTATGGACAGAGGGATGCGAGGCGCGGGCGGAGCGGTAGTGACTAGGCCGATGATACCCAAACTGATCGCCTATCAACGGCGCATAGCGGCGGAGACGGGCTGCGCTTTCTTCGACACTTTCACTGCGATGGGCGGCGCGGGCACAGTGGCCCGTTGGCGCGAGGCCCGGCCCCGATTGATGGGCGGAGACCTCACGCACCCGACCGCGCAGGGAGCCGAGATAGTCGGCACGCTAATCTACGACGCCATCATGGAGGCTTACGAGGATTACAAGAATCAGCTATCAGCTATCAGCCGTCAGCCGTCAGGGCCAGTATTCAACCACAGATAACACATTGCGCAGGGGTGCAGGGGTGCAGGGGTGCAGGGGTGATCGAGTTCTGGCTTCACTGCATCTATAGCTCCTCTGCTCCCCCGCTCCTCTGCTTCCCCGCTCCCGTGTAATCTGTGGTTCGAAACTTTGGCTGACGGCTGACAGCCAGGAGATCGAATTATGTTGCCGGAAAATGTGATGAGTTTTTTGAATCGGGCGGCGCGCGATGCGCGAACGGAATTGCCCGGCCGCGACGGATCGCTTTTTCTATCGGGCGTGCTCGACTCTTTTGCGCTCGTCGATTTCGTGGCCGTGATCGAAAGCGAGTGCGGCATTCGCGTAGATGACGCCGACTTGAGGCCTGAGACCTTCGACACCCTCGCAAAAATCGAAGCATTTATAGAACGCGCAGGGCAAGCGAGATGAGTTGTTTGCCGTTTGGTAAATCAGAGGTTGTGACGTTATGAGAACGAAGATGATATCTACTGCAATACTGATGCTCCTGCTGAATCCTATAGGCATAGAGGCACAAAAAAGAAAATACCTGAGAATCAGAGAAAAGCCTGTTATATGGTTTAATTTTTCTTGCGCGACAAAAGGAGCTTACTCAAGGGCTAAATTGGATCGCATCGTAAAGCCTTACTTGGAGAAGATTCCTTTTGATATGGGGAAATGGGGAGATCGGGCTTTTGCGTATGACTTGAATGGAGATAAAGTCAAGGAGCTTTTCGTTCCTCTCGATTGCGGTGCTGTTGGGAACTGTAACTGGGGAACCTTCAGTGTCAAGCCTGTTTACCTCATAGGAATGAGCAACGGCGAAAATATATGGGTTCACAAGCGACAGTCGAATTGGTCGCAACTCACAGTGGGAAGCCATCTGAACGTCTCGGAAAGCCTTCTAAGGACATACAGGTTCATAAACGGGCGATACAGAAAATTCGGAAAAGACTACATTGCGAGCGCATACAAGGATAATTCTCCGGAGAATTTGTATCTGGTGGAACCGACGTGCGATCCCAATTGGATACCCAAAAAACTCAGAAAGTGAAGGACCGATGAAGCTATTGAAGGTGCGAAAATATCTGGCTCTTTTTATCATTAGCATTTTCGTTTGCGCAGTCATACTTGCTGTCATTAATTTGCGTCAATCTAAGACCACAGATCCAGTTTCAAACCCTGCGAATCCAGTAAGCGAAGAAGTCGGAGCTAAGACGACACCTGATGATGACGATAGCTTCAAGGAGGAAGGGCTGCCCGCTCACACGGGGAGGTACGATAATTACGTCTACTACTTCTCTCTTGTGATACCTCGCGGTTTGATTGGTTACAGCGCTCCTGAGCCTGCTCCTGCACATGGAGTGGCTATTTTGCTGTCAAAGAAACCGGATACCTGGATTTACGCGGGCGCTCATTACAACGCCACTTTCTTGGAATCTCTGGATGCGGCATTGGATCAACACCTGGAGTGGATCAAAGACAAAGGGACCGATATCGAAGTAATGAAGCGCGAGCGGACATTCTTAAATAAACTGCGGGCAATGCGATTGGCAGTTCGTTATAAGAACAAGAAGACCGGAAGAATCAGAATAGAAGATGAGGTCATAGCTTTCAGACCAGGCGGAACAGCTAACGCTGATATCATCTATAACATAACCCTTTATACTACAGATGATCGCTACAACGATGACATAACCACATTCGAGCATATATTAAAGGGATGGAAGCTGAAGCGAATACCCCGCCTTTAATAACGGCATGCCCCGGAGCACGCAGGATAGTGGATGGGGCAATATGAAGTTTCTGTAGCGCGCTTGGTAGAACGCGCAAGGCAAACGAGATGAGTTGCTACATAACAGGCTGCGGGGCGGCATTGCCCGATCGTATAGTGACTAATGAAGAGATCGCCCGACGGCTTGGCATCGCACCCGATTTTATCGAAGCCAACTCAGGCATACGCGAGCGCCGATGGGTGACGAGCGAACAGGCGACTTCGGACCTCGCAGTTGAGGCGGCGCTCAACGCCCTGGAAGATGCAGGCCTGAGCGCAGAGCAGATCGATTACCTTATAGGCTGCACCCTTTCGCCCGATTATCAGGTGCCCGGCATCGCGCCTATAGTTCAGCGCAAGCTTGCAGGGGTCCGCAGTGTTCCGGCAGTCGACCTAAGAGTCGGCTGCGCGGCGATTCTCTACAGCCTGCAAATAGCGCGCGGCCTTATCGAATCGGGCGCGGCAGGCTGTTGTGTTTGCTTTGGCGCGGAGGCGCAGTCGAAGGGATTGGCGCTTGACCCTAGCAGCGCCGACCTCAGCATGCTGTTTGGCGACGGGGCGGGCGCAATAGTTGTCAGAGGTGAAGCCCGAACCCCTTTAAACAATCACAACCCAACGCTGAGGATGGACGACGTGATTATCAAAAGCGACGGGCGTTTTGCCGAAGACCTGATCGTGCGAGCGCCGGGCACGGCCAATGGCAAAGCCTGGCTCGACCGGCAGCACTTGAAATCGAATCTGCACAGGGGTTCGATGAATGGACGCACTGTGATTCTGCAAGCCGTGCGCAGGCTCGCGGATGTCGCTATAGAGATAACTGTGCGAAATGGCGTTTCGCTCGATCAAGTAGACCTTATCATCCCGCATCAGGCCAATATGAATTTGCTCCGCTCGCTAGGCAAACAGTTGGCCCTGCCCCCCGAGCGCATAGTCACAAACATTGACAGGTTAGGCAACACGAGTGGGGCTTCGGCTTTTCTCGCACTGTGGCAGGCATGGAGAGAGAAGAGATTTCTACCCGGTGCTCGCGCGCTCATTTTAGCCTTCGGCGCGGGCTTCACCTGGGGCGCGGCGCTTTGCACTGTCCCGGTTGAAAAAACTATTGACTCTGAATGAAGCGGTTTTTATAATCCCGCCAGTCCTTAGAACTCATGTAAACTTATCGCTCCCTGGCGGATGATCCCTCGAACTTCTCTCGTTTTGCCCCTTGTTTTCTGAAAACGGTTTGATCCATCCCCGTTCGAACGAACCCGGCAGGTTTTATCCGGGCAACTCAAAAAGCATGGATGGGGCAACCTCTCGCCGCGCATAAAGATTTCTTTCTTATAAAGATCTCTTTCTTCCGCGCAGGCGGGCGGAGCAGATCCGTCATGATGTATAAAAAATTATTGGAGTACCTCACGCCTATGCTTGGAGAGGCTACGGCCAACAATCTCTTAAAGCATTACTGCGCCCGATTGAGCCTGTCGGAAGACTCTATAAGCCCCGCGAATTTGCCCGACCTTGCAAGGGCTATGTCTCCGATGCTGGCCGTATGGCTGGGATCGGCAGGCGCAAGCCAGGTGGCCGAAGAAATCGCACACATCGGGGAAGGAGTTGTCTCAAGATGACATCGAAATCCGTATCCACATCTTTCATTGCCTCACTCATCCTGCTGCCTGTGGCATTCGCGCTGGCGATAACCGCAGGAGGCGCGAGCGCCTCCAATCAACTCACGCTCGTGTTGTTCGGAGCGACCGTTCTGGTCGAAGTATTGGCGCTTTTTCGGGCCGTGAGCGCGCGTAAGCTGTTCTCTTCTTCCGATCTGGGATACATCACATGGACCCTTATAGCGGCTTTTCTGGTGATCAGACTGATCGCCGAAGCGCGCCTGGTCACGCTGAATTTCAATCTCGCGCCCAAGTACGTCGAAGACAGCTCCGAATGGATTTTCTTCTACGTAATAGTGCTGCGCTACCTCTACACCTTGAGCGATCTGCTCTTTGTCGGCGCGCTTGCAGCGACCATACGCGCCTATAAGAGCACGGGCTTGAAGTTCGGCCTTATGGGAAGAGATTATCTATACATCCTCCTTCTATGGACGATGCCGGTCCTGGCTTTCGTCTTCAAGGACAACCTCTTCTATTCGCATCTGGGCGACAGCTACATCACGACCTATCGTCTGGTCGCGGTGACGGTGGGCACGCTCATAGCTTCATTGTGCATAGTGGTGCGGCGCTACGCCTCGCAGATGGGAGGCGGAGCGATAGCGCGCGTATGGAACATGGTCGTGTCGGCAGGAATCGCGCGCACCGCTTCGTTCGTCGCGCTCGCGCTTATGACCAACTGGTGGCGGCCGGGCGCTTTGTTCTTCGAGCAATACCTTCTATGGATTTTCGCCTGCTGCTGGCTTATGGCCGCGATTTATCAGCAACAGGTCTTGCCGCGCGCCATCGAGCGGCCCGTCGTCGTAACTGCATAGTTTTCAGCTATCAGCTATCAGATTATAAACTGATGGCTGACGGCTTGAGGCTCCATAAATAATCGACTAGGATAGGACTATGCAAGTTTTCATCAGCCATAGCCATTCCAGTAAGGACACGGCAGTTGCCCGGCAATTGGCTCGCCTGCTTTCAGAAGGCGGTCTGAGAGTGTGGTTCGCAGAAGACCATATCCTGCCTGGTGATAACTGGGCGGAAAAGGTGGGACAGGCCCTTGAAGAGTCAGACCTTATGGTAGTGCTCGTCACTCCGCATGCGTTTGAGTCAGGGTGGCAGAAAGAGGAAATCCAGTATGCTCTGACAGCAGGGCGATACAAAGGCCGTCTGATTCCTGTTTTCCTGGGTTCCCAGAGTGAGGGTTCTTCCGACGTGCCATGGATTCTTCGAAAGCTGAACCCTGTGCAGATCGAAGGACGTGAAGACGACTGGCAACAGGTGATCGATAAGGTGCGCACCTTTGCAGAATGAGCGATGATACCGACCGAGATATTCCTCTCGCACTCGAACCAGGACAGAGCAATGGCCCAACGTCTTGCTACTGTTATGACACGTCACGGTGTTCCTACGTTCTTCAGCCCTCAGAATATAATTGGAGCGCGGCAATGGCAGAATGAGATCCTCAGCGCGCTGCAACGCTGCGACTGGTTTGTAGTGCTTCTCTCTCCCGATGCCATCAACTCCATGTGGGTGAAAAGAGAGGTTGCGTTTGCATTGCAAGACCCAAGGTACGAAGACCGCATCATTCCGCTCATGTATCGCGATTGCGACCTCAAATCGTTGCAGTGGCTCACCCTCTTCCAGATAGTCGACTTCGTCGGAGATTTCACCGATGGGTGTCGTGACCTGCTGAGGATCTGGGGAATCGGCCTGAGGGAAGAGTATTTGCAGTAGGTCCACACCGTTCAGCCGTCAGCCATCAGCTATCAGCTATCAGCTATCAGATTATAAACTGACGGCTGACGGCTGATAGCTGAGTCACTCTCCTGTAGAAGAGAAGTCGCGCCTCGTGAGGTGATCGGGATTTTCGGGCACGGCGATGAATGGCAGGTTGCGATATACCTCTCCCACATCCAATCCATACCCCACGACGAAGTGATTGGGAATCGTAAATCCGAGGTAGCGGGCCTCTATCTCTATTTCGTGGCGTTCGGGTTTGTCGAGCAATGCGGCTATGGCGAGCGAATTGACTTCGCGCGAGCGGAATATGTTGACCATATAATTCAAGGTCAGCCCCGTGTCTATTATGTCTTCGACCACGAGCACATCCTTGTGAGCGAGGCTCACGTCGAGGTCTTTGGTTATTCGCACTTCGCCCGAAGACGTGGTCGACGCCCCGTAGCTGGATATGCCTATGAAATCGAGAGTGAGCGGAAGATCTATCGCTCGCATAAGGTCGGACATGAAGACGCACGCGCCCTTGAGCACGCCCACCAGATGAAGTTCCCTGCCCGCGTAGTCTTCGGTGATCTGGCGACCGAGTTCGCGCACGCGGGCTTGCAGGCGGTCTGAATCTATCAACACCTTCAGGTTGGAATCATTCATAAAAGATGCGCGCTGGTTTGCAGCCATCTCCACTCTCCTCTGTACGGGTTTGATTAAGGTTGAGGGTGCAATATACGAAATGGCGTGCATAGATGTCAACGCGAGGTATCAGCGCCGCAGGTCAGATTTCCTGCGGCACCGAAACTCTCAAAGCTTGTCTGGTGTCATCGCTTACTGTGGAAGCTTGTGGAACTCAGTCTCATTCAGGGGACTGATGATAGAGTAATACCCTTCGCAGGACCGCGCGTCTTTGGGGCTGAGTATGGTCGATAGGGCATCCGACAGGCATCAACCGATTTTGGGTGTGCGTTTGCGTGTTGCCTGGGATGACGCTCGACGCATCTCCTTTTGAGCCTGCCGGAGGCAACGGGCAAGTTGCTGTTCCACCCGACTTCTGTAATCGGAGGAAAGAGGCGCGGCGAGCGCCGCGCGCAATAGAGTCACCGCCCGCGTATACTGCTTCAGCCGCTCGTAGCAGGAAGCCGCGCTGACACGGTGCGTTACGGCTTCCAACTCGCGTCCGGCAGCATCGAGCCAGCAAGCAGCCTCTTCTTCACAACTCGCTGCCCGCGCCAGTTCGGCGGCGGCTTCCTCTTCGCGTCCGTAATCGGCCAGCGCCTCTGCATGCGACAGCAGCCAGGACGCCTCCCCCAGCACCTCATCCAGCGCCGATTCAGATGGTTTAACCTTTTGATGAGGCATCAACATTTACCTCCTGTTCGTGATATGACCAGCGAATGATTCGCCTTGATGCAGCAAAGCAACAGACTACGACATAACCATTCCATCGCAGGGGATTGCTCAACACCTGTGATACCTTTATTCGGTGACGGCGCGTCAGTTCGCGGGGCGTCGTGGTCCCGCTCACTTCCAGCGCGCACTGCAAAGGAGGAAGCCAGTAATCGGCCCGGTCGCCTTGCCGTGTCACGCGCATTTGTCCATCAGGGACCAGTTTGGCAAACAACAGGGCCGCCAGTGCCACCGCCGCCCGTTCGATTATGGGCTTGGACTGTTCAGTGTAGAGCACACGCTGTGCCTTGAGCATGGTATGCCCGGTCCAGGAAACTTTCACGAGAAACGAAGTTTCTCCATCAGATGCATCAGGACCGAACCCTTCGCATTCCACGACGAATTCACAGGGCGACGCAGACAATCGGCTAATCAGAGCCACAGCCATTACTGCGCAATGTTCCAGATACAGATCAGGATGCGCATCTACAATATCCTCAATCGGCCATTCAAATGTTCGCATATCCCCTGCAATGCTATAGCAATGATTTTTCCTCCGGGATATCCCTTCAATTCCGAAATCATGAAAACGGCTGCCTCGCATAAGAAAGAAAGCTTCGTTTTCTGAAGAGAACCAAACATCACGAGGCTCGACCCAGGAGGATTATATACTGCGCGCGGGATGAAATGACAGTTTTGAGCGAAGATACCATCGGCTTCAGCCGCATGGAGTCTCAGCTTTTGCCTAACAAGTGGCATGCAAACCTAAGATACCATCGGCTTTCGCCCGAGGACTGCGCCGTGCAGTCGATGGAAGACGCCAGCCCGGTGAAGTGGCACCTCGCGCACACCACCTGGTTCTTCGAGAGCTTCTGGCTGGAGCGCTTCGAGACGCCCCATCGACCGTTCCGCCGCGAGTACCGC
>JAKEHD010000530.1 GCA_022615215.1 Blastocatellia bacterium | reverse complement strand
GCTGATAGCTGATGATAGGAGCAAGCTATGTATTTTCAAACCGGAAGAGTTTCAGACAGAGGCGGGCGCTCGCGCAATCAGGACAGTTGCGGCTTTCTGATGCTCGAAGATGGGGCCTGCTGGGTGGTGGCCGACGGGCTTGGCGGCCACCTCGGAGGCGAGATCGCTTCCGCCATAGCAGTAGAGGCGATACTCGATTCATTCCGACGGAATCGCGCGCTCTCGCCGCAGGCTCTCGAAAGCCATATCTCAGCGGCCCATAACGCCATCCTTGAAAAACAGCGACAGGAGCCGCATCTGAGCAATTGCCGGACGACGGCCGTCTTACTCGTGAGCGATTACCGGTCGGCGTTGTGGGCGCACACGGGCGATTCGCGCCTTTATCATCTCAGAGGCGGGCGCATACATTTTCAGACGAAAGACCACAGCGTCCCGCAGGTCATGGCCGATGCGGGCGAGATCGCGCTCGACCGCATACGCCATCACGAAGACCGTAACCGGCTCCTGCGCGCCCTCGGCACCGAAGGAGAAGCGCGCCCCACAGTTCAAATAGAGAAGCAGAGGCTTTGCCGTGAAGACGCTTTCCTTCTGTGCGTGGACGGGTTCTGGGAGTACGTGTTTGAAACCGAGATGGAGGTCGACTATTCGAAGGCCGTAGACCCTGCGGACTGGCTCGCAAAGATGGAATCAAGGATCACGCGCCGCGCTGATGAGAATCACGATAACTACACGGCCATCGGCGTGTTCTACGCGAACGAAGCAGACCGGGCCTATTGATTCGACGCCCTTCGCAGGTGAGAGAGCGCCGTGTCGCATCTCAATATCTCGCCTGAGATTCTCTGGGCTTCGTCCGCATCCGCATCCGTAAGCGCGCCTTTATCTTTCAATTCATTGATAACATCGAGCGCCTTTTGATACCACTCCCGCGACCCGTTCCAGTTCTCTATCTGTTTGCCGACGGGCGTTTGCACATCGGATGCGAAGAGGAAGTAGAGCTCGCCCATCTTCGAGTATGATTCGGCCACCTCAAGCCGCACCTCTGCGTTCGAAGGGTCTGCTGCGGACAACTCTTCGCGAATGGCAAGCCCCTTGCGATAGTTGTCCAAAGCGCCCTTTAGGTTTTCGCTTTGTGCGAGGATATCGGCGAGCTTCGTGTAGCTGATTGCGAGATCCTGACGCGCCTGCGCATTCGCGGGGTCTGCTGCCGAGAGTTGCTGATCGTTTGCAAGCGCCTTGCGATAATAAGAGAAAGCTTCCGCGGTGTTGCCTAGCTCTGCAAGGCTGCTGCCTATCTTGTCGTAGCTTATGGTCAGGTCGCGGCGGGCTTCGGCATTGGTCTTATCGGCCGCCGCGAGCGATTCGCGAATGGCGAGCGCCTTGCGGTAATAATCGAGCGCCTGAGTTGTGTCTTTGCCCGCCGCAAGCGCGTTGCCTATCTTGTCGTAGTTGACCGCCAATTCGCGGCGCGCTCGCGCGTTTGTAGGTTCGCTATCAGATAACGCTTTTGAGATCGCGAGTGCCCGTCTGTAGCGGTCCAATGCGCCCGCCACATCGCCCGTAGCCGCTGACATATCGCCCGTCTTTATGTAACTGATAAAGAGCGCGCGCCGCACCTTCGCATCATCAGGATTTTCCGCAAAGAGCGCCTCTCGAATCTCAAGCGCCTTGCGCTGATGCTTGAGCGCCTCGCCTATATTGCCCGTCACTGCAAACAGGTCGCCCGTCCGGTCGTAAATGGTCCCAAGTTCATAGAGCATCTCGACGCGCGCAGGCCCTTCGACCGGAAGCGACGAGATAGAGTAATACCCTTCGCGAATCTCCAACGCTCGCTGATAATTTTGCAAAGCGCCGTCGGTGTTCCCCGTCATTCGATACGCATCGCCCAATCGCTCGTGTATCTGGCCGAGTTCGCGCTTGAGTTCCTGGTTGCCGGGGTCTGCGGCTGCGAGCGCGCGGCGAATCTCCAATGCTTTCTGATAACTCTGTAGAGCGCCTGCTTTGTCGCCGAGGTTTGCGAATCCCGGACGGCCCTGAATGTCGCCGACTTTTTGATAAGCGGTCGCAAGCTCGCGTTGCAGCGAAGGGTTATCGCTCGCCTGTTTCGCCAGCCGGTCGAGATACGCGAGCGCGCGTTTCACGAGCATCTCGCGCGCAGGCGTAGCGCCTTCGAGGTCTTGAATGGCGTCATGGAAATCGAACATGAAAGAGTTAGCCATCTCGCGGGCGTCGGCGAAGAGTTGTTCGGCTTTAGCTTTTTCGACGCGAGCGACGCGGGCCTGCCATGCGGTCCCGACTATTCCGGCCACGAGCGTAAGCAATATCAGAAGGGCCGCCGCCACGCCCGCCTTGTGACGCCTGATGAATTTGCCCGCGTGATAACTGAGCGTGCCTTTTCGCGCAAGCACGGGCAAGCCTTCGAGGTGGCGGCGAATATCTTCCGAGAACCGCTCGACCGATGCGTACCTTCGCTGAGGTTCCTTGCGCATGGCCATCAGCACTATCATATCGAGATCGCCCGCAAGCCGACGGCTCAACTTTTCAGGTGACTCGCGGCGCTCCCTGCTCGCATTTTCGGAGATAGGCATGGTGCGCGCTTCCTGGTCGACTGTATCTTTCCCGTCGCGAGTGACAGAGGTGCTGGGCTTATGGGGCTGCTCTTCGCAGACGACGCGGATGATTTCATGAGGCAGGCGGTTCTTGAGCTTATAAGGGCGATGGCCCGTGAGCAATTCATAGAGCAGAACGCCTAACGAATAGACATCGCTCGCGGTCGTTATAGGCTCGCCGCGAACCTGTTCGGGGCTTGCGTACTCGGGCGTCATCAGGTGCATAGCGGTCTCGGTTTCGGTAGCGCCCTGAACCGTATGCTTCGGGTCGAGGAGTTTCGCTATGCCGAAGTCGAGCAGTTTCGGCGTGCCCTCCGCATCGACGAGGATGTTGCCGGGCTTGATGTCGCGATGGACTATGAGGTTCTGATGCGCGTAGTGAACCGCCGAGGCTATGGCGCGAAAGAGCATGAGACGTTCGTTGATTGAGAGCCGCTCGGAGTCGCAATAATCGGTGATGGGCGTGCCTTCGACATATTCCATCACGAAGTAGGGGAGGCCGTCTTCGGTCGTTCCGCCGTCGAGCAGTCGAGCGATATTCGGGTGATCGAGATTGGCGAGTATCTGGCGCTCGTTACGAAAGCGGCGGATGATGAAATCGCTATCCATGCCGCGACGGACGAGTTTGATAGCGACCTGTTTTTGATACTCGTCATCAGCGCGGACGCCTAGATATACTTCTCCCATACCGCCATGCCCTATTTCTCGAATGACCTCGTAAGGGCCTAAGCGACGGCCGACCATCTCCTCGCCCGCATCCCCTCCCTCACGGTCAGGGTACTGAAAGGAACCCCCTCCCTCACGGTTGGGGTACTGAATGAAAGCGGCATCTTCGAGGGCGGGAGATTCGATGAAGCTTTCGGCCTCCTCGTGCGAAGCGATGAGGGATTCGACTTCGGCCCGCAGGGCATCGTCTGCGTCGCATTCACGGTCGAGGAAAGCCGCGCGCTCCGAAGGGTCGCGCTCGATTGCGGATATAAAGATTCGTTTGACCTGTTTCCAGCGTTCGGGTGTCATAGGCATAAGCGATGCTTTCTGTGCGCGGGCGCTTTCTTTGCAGGGGAGCAGGGGAGCAGGGGTGCAGGGGTGCTCGGGTTCTAGCTTCACTGCCTCTATGTCTCCCCCGCTCCCTTGCTCCTCTGCTCTTCCGCTCCTCGGCTCCCCTGCACCCCTGCTCCCCTGCTCCCTTCACGTCTTCTTAATCTCCCGATGGAGCCATGCCTTTGCGGCGCTCCATTCGCGTTTTACGGTAGCGGGCGAAATCGAGAGCGCCTCTGCGGTCTCTTCTATGCTCAACCCGCCGAAATATCTTATCTCGACTATTTTGCTCTGCTGCGGGTCCATCACGGCGAGCGTCTTGAGAGCGTCGTCGAGGGCTATGAGATCGACGTCCTGCTTTTTGAACAATCCCGTAACATCGTCGATAGAGATGGCGCGAGCCTGGCCGCCGCGCTTGGCTGCCTGATTTGCCTTCGCGTGGTCGAGCAGTATGCGGCGCATGAGTTGAGCGGCTATGCCGAAGAAGTGCGCGCGATTCTGCCATCGGACTTCGCGTTGATCTATGAGTTTGAGATAAGCCTCATTGACGAGCGCGGTCGGTTGCAGGGTATGATCGGAGCGTTCACGCCGCATGTAACTTCGTGCAAGGCGTCGCAATTCGTCATAGACCAGGGGCATAAGCTGATCGAGAGCCGATTGACTGCCGCCGCTCCAATCCACGAGCAATTGAGTGACTATCTTTGACGTTGGTTTGCTCACGCGCTCTCCGGCATC
>JAKEHD010000529.1 GCA_022615215.1 Blastocatellia bacterium | reverse complement strand
TGGTTGATGTTGAGACGATTTATGTGTCCGTCTCCCGCAAACCCCAGATAGTAAGACTTGACCGAATGGGGCCGCGCCGTTCCAATCAATGCGGGGCGAACCGGGAAGTCATTCTCGTCGAAATGGCGGCTCGGACGGTCGTTGTTGTAGTGGAAGCTGAACTGCGTCGTATAGCCCTTCCACTTCGTGTCCTGTCGGTAGAGATTGGCGATAAAGAGCGTCTGATCTCTGTATTCGCCGAGATTTATGCGCGTGTTCAACTCGCTGTTCGTGTCCTTCTCCAACTGATAGAAGTATGCCGCGTTGAAGTTATAGCGATTGTTTGCGGCCTGTCCGAAGAGCCTCGCGCCGAGGTTGAAGTCGTTGAAGATGAAGCCCCGGAAATCGCTGTTGAATTGCTGGATGCCGACTCGAACGAACGTCGTGTCGAAGTATGGGCTTTCGCCTTTCTGGCTGCTGCTGCCGCGCAGGAAGGGCAACAGTTTCGTAGTGTCTCCGAGTCTCACCTCGCCGAAGAGTTCCTGAAAGCCGACATAACCGTCGAGGCGATTTGCGCCGCGCCGGGGATCGATATTTACGAGGACGTTTTCCTGAGTGTTGAGGTAATTGATGTTGAAGTTCGGCGTGAAGCGGAATCTCCAGTCTATGGGCTTATAGGATGTATCGCCGTGAAAGAGTTCTATAGAGGCGACGAAATTCTGTCTCGCGAAAATCTGCCCTCCGCGGCCGAAAAACTCTGCGGTGTCAGGCCGCTGAGTGGGCACATTGGCGCCAACGGGGATTCGCCGCGCGTTGACGAAGGTCTCGCTCTCAAGCGTCAGTATGAGGAAATTGTTCTGTTTGTATATGGGATAGTCCCCTTTGAGGACGTTCTGGTTGTAAGGGTTATACCATTGCCCCTTCTTGTATCTCGGATCGTCGGGAAACCCTATGCGCCAGCGGTCGGGTGTCGAGGCCGCATCAGCGAGGGCTTCGCCGTTTTTCGAGATTCCCGAAGACCCTGCGTATCCCAGCGGCGGGTCGACAGGCGTGCTGAAAGGCGCGACCTTCGGAGGAGGGTTATTAGGTCTGAGCGCCAGAGCGGGCGCATCATCGGGCGCGGGCTGCGGTATCACGCCATCGGTAACGGCAGTGAAGGTAGCGCCCCTCTCGTGGCATTCGGAGCACTTTGTGAACTTGATGGTTCGCGTCTCACGAGCGAAGCTCGTTCTAATGGTTTTGAAGCGGTCGCTCGATGCGCGGAAGTCCGCTTCGGGAGTGGCGCGGTGGCAGCTTATGCAGAGGCGGTGAAACACCTGCATGGAATTCAAGTCGTACCCCTGACGGTCATCGGGGTTTATGGGATTGCCGGGGTCTTTATGGCATTCGGAGCACTTCTTGAATTCCTTCACATCGGTGATATCGCGAACCGTGTGATGGCATCCTATGCAGGCCACGCCCGTAGGGGTCGGGTGCTGGAAGAGCGGGTCAGGATTTATAAGGGCTTCGTGCTGTTTGTGATCGAAGAGGACAAGGCCTCTCCTGCCATTGATGTCGAACCTTACAGCCACCCTTTGATCTGCGGACTGAGCCGGCTGGCTCGCATCGGAGAAAGCCGATGATTCAACAGACACGATTGCCGACACGAGAAGCGCCAGCCCATAGATTGCACCGGCGATGAGCTTTGGTTTCATTCCGTCCCTCTCAATCATGAGATGCCATCTTTTATGCCAATAATTCAATTAGCGATTCCGTTCAGAAGGGGTTAATTGGAACAGCCTTGTTGCATCCGGTCGAGCAACCCTGGCGGTGAGGTTGCGTCTCAACTTCTTATGACTTCAACACGAAACGTGATAGGCGAGGGTATAACATGCGCGCGCGCTCAAAGTCAAGCCTGCCTTTTTCCCTCGGCCTCCCCGGCGAAGATGCAATGTAGCCAATCCTTCAGGCTTTTCTATCCCGCCTATAATAAAGAGACGGAAAACGCGCTCAAAAATTTAATCTGAAATAATCTGAAGTTTTCAGGCCCGTGAAAAAAAGTATGCAGTCGGGCAAAGAAACCCCGTGAATTTTGAATCGTCAGCCGACAATCCGAAAAGCATATTCACCTTTTTGTCTTTTCGCTTGCCTTCCCGCGCGGGCATCGGATATACTTGCCGCCAAAATGCAGCCGGATCGGGCGGTGCCGGTTTCACACGATAGATCTTTTTCAAGGTTCGGTCTCATTATGCTACAGGCTTTCCGCCGTGAGAGGACGGTTTCCACGTTCGGAAGGATGTGGCTCCATTGAAGGAAGGAAGAAAGAAAGGGATCACAAGCCGCGGATGTTTTATACAGGTTTCCACGTTCGGAAGGACGTGGCTCTATTGAAGCATGCGTCCGGGCGGTGCCGGATCAACCGGAGCAAAGCCGCTGTTGGAGAATCACAATGACAAGAGAGAGACTTATGCGCAAATACTTTGGGAAGCGATTTCTGATAGGCACGAGCCTGTTCCTGGCGATTGCGGCAGTCTTCTTCACAGGCCCTACCCTCGCATGGCTTCAATCCGGCCCCGCGCCCTTGATCTTTGCAGACCAGTGCTCTTTTAACGGCAGAAAAAGCATCCTGGCGATAGAGGGAGATTTCTTTCGAAGCGGGGCGACGGTGACGGTCGAAAACGCGGCGGGACCCGTTGCGCACGGGCGCGTCAAGATCAAAAAAGCCGGTAAAAAGATACAAATCAAAAAAATAGCGGAAGCCGCAGTAGGCAGAGGCGTGAAAGTGACCGTCACCAACACGGACGGCACGTCGGCGGCGGCCGATATCTTTCCCGCCATCAACGACGACTCCCGCCTCACCGCAGCCGATGTCAGGACCATAATCTCCCAGGCAGTCGCTCAGGCCGAAGCGAGCGGCCTCAGAGCGGTCATCGCCGTCACCGATAAAGAGGGCAACAACCTCGGCACCTTTACGATGGCGAACGCTACACCGACCACACTCGTGGGCATAGGGACGAGGTGCGCCGGTCAGCTTCCCAATTGCGGACTCGAAGGCGTGTCGGTCCCTTCTTGCGCGGCTGCCATATCGAAGGCCGTAACAGGGGCGTTCCTCTCCAGTCAGGGGCATGCCTTCAGCACGCGCACCGCAAGCTTCATAGTCCAGGAGCATTTTCCGCCGGGCGTCGACTTCCAACCGGGCGGCCCGCTTTTCGGCGTGCAATTCTCGCAGCTTCTGTGCAGCGATATAAATCCGAAAGCGCCGCTGGGTTTGTCTGCCGACCCCGGAGGCATCCCGCTTTATAAAAACGGATTGCAGGTCGGCGGGCTGGGCGTCGAAGGAGACGGTCTCTATACGCTCGACCCTATCCCGACAGACGACGATATGCCGGTCGAGGAATTAGTCGCAGTGGCCGGCTCGCGCGGATACGAAGCCCCCGCAGAGATAGCCGGGACCATAAGCGTAAACGGCATACGCTTCCCTTACGTCAACACTCCTATGCCCCCGGCCCTGGCCACGACCCCGTTCAACAGGTTGCGAGGCACTCTTGTAGGCGCTTGCACCCCTGACCCGAACAATCTGCGCAATTTGCCTCTGGCTCCGACACAGGTGAGGGGCGTCCGGCCTTCGGAATTCATATTAGTCAACATAGACGGAGTGGATTTAAGAGTGAACCTGCGATTGTTCCCCAACTTCGATCCGAACAACCCCAGGTTCAATGCAGGCTCCCGCCTGACTGCAAACGAAGTGCTGCAAATGCTGCTCCAGGGGGCGAGACAGGCGTTCATCACACGAGCGGCCATACGCCTGCCCGCGAGCGTCGCCGCCGAGGTCAATATATCGGTAGTCGATACAGACGGCACACTGCTCGGCGTAGTCAGCACTCCTGACGCTCCCATATTCGGCTTCGACGTATGCGTGCAGAAAGCGCGCACGGCGGCCTTCTTCAGCAACGCTGCGGCGGGACGTTTGCTCAGGCAGGGAGGTTTCGGACGTTACGTGGACGCTGCGGCTCAGGACGGGCTGGGGCTTGACGGGTCCGTTGCCTTCAGCGACCGCGCGGGCGGCTTCCTCAGTCGTCCGTTCTTCCCCGACGGGATCGACGATACAGAGCACGGGCCGTTCTCTGTGCCTATAGAAGACTTCAGCCCCTTCAACGACGGCCTGCAACTCGACCTCATGCTGGACGACTATTTCGTAAACATCGTGAGATTTTTAACGACCGGGGACACCGCCCCGCTGATTGATGCCGTCACATTCCCATGTCCGTCCTCGACGCTTGCGTCTATCGGGAACGGCACCCAAATCTTTCCCGGCAGCGTGCCGATTTACAAGAACGGACAATTGGCGGGCGGACTCGGAGTCAGCGGCGATGGCGTCGATCAGGACGACCTGATCTCAGCAATGGGCAGCGCGGGGTTTGAGTCCGCGCCCGAAATTCGGTCTGACCGTGTATTCGTGCGCAGCATAAGATTGCCCTTCGTCAAATTCCCGCGACACCCGAACCGTTAAGATAGTCATAAGTGACTAGTGACGAGCAAATGAATAAAAAGTCGAGTTTCCCAGCATCTCCGGGAGGCAAACCCGGACTTGTTTCGCTGACGAGTATTTGATTTATTACGCGCTCGATAGCAAGCCTTTCTTGTCACTCGTCACTTATCACTCGTCACTTTTGAGAGATCGAGTCAGAGCGAGTTACAGATCACTTTTCAACTATGTCGCCTTTCATCGCTCCGAGCGCGCCGAGAAGTTCATTCTTTTCCGTCTCACCCACGTTGAACTTATCCAAGGCTTTCACGAGGTCTTCGACAAGTGCGTTGAAGTCGGCTTCCGTTATGCCCATCCCCATGTGCGCGGTCTTCATGTCCTTGCCCTTGTATTTACAAGGCCCGCCGCCCGCCGCGCAAATCTGATCCACGAGGTTCTTCCTGAGTTTTTCAACCCGCTTGGGGTCTTTGGCTGTGTCGGCGAAAAACTTGTTGATGCGAGTGTCGGCCACGACTACGGAGATGAATTCATTGACCACCGCCGTTATTGCTTTTTTGCCGCCCAGCCTTTTGTAGAGCGACGGAGTTCTCACCTTCTCGCCCTCTTGCGCAAACACGGTAGAGAAAGAACTGAGAATCAGGGCCAGGGCGACCGAGACCACGATCATGGTTTTACACATCTGTAAGCAGGCTCCCTTCTCGATATGATAGCGAAGCAGCGTGGGGATACGGCTGCTTTTCGTCCCCGGCCTGAAACCCGTGCCGGTTCGTTTTTGAGCCAGCATTTTACATCAACTCGGAAAGTTTAGACAGAAGAAAGAAAGCTTCATGAAAAAGGAATCTTCATAGGAAGTCTACAAAGGTCCGCAATCGTTCGAAGGATAAAAGGGAGTGAGCACTCGGCCTCACTCCCTTTTCACAACCCCGTAGAGTTGATCGCGATTTACTGCGCTGTCGAACCGACGACGAATCGTCGACTACTTTTCAACTATGTCGCCCTTCATAGGTCCGAGCGCGCCGAGAAGTTCGTTCTTTTCCGTCTCACCCACGTTGAACTTATCCAAGGCTTTCACGAGGTCTTCGACAAGTGCGTTGAAGTCGGCTTCCGTTATGCCCATCCCCATGTGGGCCTCTTTCATGTTTTTGCCCTTGTATTTGCATCGCCCGCCTGTGGCCTCGCAAATCTGTTTGAAGAGGTGCTCCTTGAATTTTTTGAGGCGCTTGGGGTCGCCGGCCGTATCGGCAAAAAACTTGTTGATGCGAGTATCGGCAGCGACGATGTTGACGAATTCGTCTATGACTGCTTCTATGGCCTTTCTGCCGCCGAGCCTCTGGTAGAGGGTCTTCTTCTTCTCCATCTTTTGCGCGGAAGACATGGCCCCAAACGTGGAGTTCATATTCTTTTGCGCGGAGACGAGCGCGGGAGAGAGAGAGCCTAAGACGAACGCTAAAACAACTGAGACTACTATTACAGTTTTACGCATGAGCGAATCTACTCCTTTCTATCGTTATTTTCTTGGAGCGGTTCGGACACCGCCGTTTTATTCATACTGCCGCCGGATTGAAGGCGACGCCGGTCGTTATCGTTTTTGCATTCCATACCGACTCAGAGCGATTGGCACGAAAACTACTCCGAGCGGTAAGATGACATCGGGTCTGTATGGGAAGGGGTAACGCAAGACCCATCGAATCGAGCAAGTTCAATCATCAAGACGCTGGGATTCTAGCAACAGGAGATTTCGAAAGTCAATAAGAGATCGGCATTGTGGAAAATATCGCGGTCGGTGCCGCATCGCAAAAAGCGAATCCGGGGTCCGGGGTTGCAGCCGGTGCGTTTATCGCGTTACATTTTGGTCGCAGCCGCGCGCTTGGGACTGAATCGCCCGCTCGTTAAAAACTTATGGAGGGAAAATGAATAAAGAGACTCTGACGATAACCGACAACCGAACCGGAAAGCAGTACGAGATACCTGTCGAAGACGGCACGATACGGGCGATGGACCTGAGACAGATCAAGACTTCAGACGACGATTTCGGGCTTATGAGCTACGACCCGGCCTTTACCAACACGGCATCCTGCAAAAGTCGCATAACCTTCATCGACGGCGATAAGGGCATTCTGCGCTATCGCGGATACCCTATCGAACAACTGGCCGAACGCAGCACTTATCTCGAGGTCGCCTACCTGATACTTCACGGAGAGTTGCCCGCCGCGGCCGAGTTTGAAGAATGGACCTGGGAGATCACACATCATACTCTGATCCACGAACAGATCAAAAAATTCATGGACGGCGTCCGCTATGACGCGCACCCCATGGGCCTTTTGATAGGCACGGTCGGGGCGCTTTCGACCTTCTACCCGGAGGCGAAAAACATCTTCGACGCCGAAAAACGCAGCAAGCAGGTACACCGCCTCATCGCAAAGATGCCGACCATAGCGGCATTCGCCTATCGCCACAGCGTAGGGATGCCCTACGCCTACCCCGATAACGACCTGAGCTATACGGGCAACTTCCTCAACATGATGTTCAAGACGACCGAGGTTAAGTACAAGCCGGACCCTGTGCTCGAACGCGCGCTCGACGTGCTCTTCATACTGCACGCCGACCACGAACAGAATTGCAGCACGAGCGCCATGCGCGGCATAGGCAGTTCGCAAGCCGACCCTTACTCGGCGGTCGCAGGGGCGGCGGCGGCCCTTTACGGTCCCTTGCATGGAGGGGCGAACGAAGCCGTATTGCGCATGTTGAACGAGATAAGCTCGAAGGCGAACGTGCCCGCTTATATCAAACGGGTGAAAGAAGGAGAGGTGCGGTTGATGGGATTCGGCCACAGGGTCTACAAGAACTACGACCCGCGCGCCCGCATAATCAAGCAGATCGCAGATCAGGTATTTGCGGTAACGGGCAGCAACCCTGTCCTTGAGATAGCCCTCGAACTCGAACGCATAGCTCTGGAAGACGAATACTTCGTTTCGAGAAAGCTCTATCCGAATGTTGACTTTTACTCAGGGATAATCTATCAGGCGATGGGCTTTCCGGTAGACATGTTCCCCGTGCTGTTTGCGATTCCGCGCACTTCCGGGTGGATGGCCCAGTGGGTCGAGATGCTCAACGACCCCGATCAGAAGATAGCCCGACCGCGCCAGATATATCTCGGATACGAAGAGCGTGAATACAAGCCTTAGCGCCGGCGACTGCGGCAAAGCGGAAACTGCCAACTACTTTCGAGATCGGAAAGCTTCCTATCAATTCCGCTCCAAGCGATCTATCCAATTTGGCGGTTGCCGTTGTCTGGCAGGATTGGTATGTTATGCTCCTGTGCTGACAGTAAAACAACTTCGCGAAATAGCCAGAGAGCGAATCAAGGATGCCGAAGCGTTGTTTGATGCCGAACGCTACGAAGGCGCAATGTACATCTGTGGGTATGCAATGGAGATCGCGCTAAAAGCCAGAGTGTGCAAGACATTGCGTTGGTCTGACTTCCCTCAAACAGATTCAGAATTCGGAGGGAAAAACCGGAAGTATGCCCCATTCAAAACTCACGCTCTGGATTTTCTGTTAAGTTACTCAGGCCGAGAGGATAAAATCAGGAATCGCTTCAAGGCCCAGTGGGATTTAGTGGTTTCTTGGGATCCTCAATCAAGATATACGCCTCCTCTCAAGACAACCAGAGCAACAAGGGCAAGAGATAAGGCGGCATTAAAAGCAAAGACTCGACAAATGATCGATTCTGTTAAAATACTTTTGAGGGAGCTATGAAAGAGATTATAGAAAAACTTATCGGGCTGGAAATCGCCATTGCATCTGAAAAAGGGCCTTTCGACCTCTTTGCGCTTTTCTCAACCGACGAAGAATCGGAGGATAGGTGGGATTTGGTTGTTTCGGCCACCTGGATTGGTGAAGAGGTAATACAAGCTTTAGAGTATTTGAACAGCCGACTACGCTCCCACCTTACGCCTCAAGAGTTTTCCATTATCTTAAAGATAGCTCCTTTAGATGTTTATGACTGGAGAGTGAGAGACCTTCAAAAGCTGGTTACTACTGAGCACGAATTGAAGGAGCTTGAAGGCTATAGATTCTATGGGTTCCGGGTGCAGAAAATGTACGTAATAACTTGCAAGCCACAAATAGATGAAAGATTAATGCGTTCAATTTGGAACATCATTCTTAAAATGTGGCGGTCATCAAAGGGGAATAAAATAATTGAGAGCGAAGCAATCCTCAAGGAACTCCAAAGAAAAGGCAAGAAGGTTCGCGATTATGAAATGGATAGAATACTAGAGTATCTGATCAAGGCAGGATGTATTCGCGGACCTCAGTACGTCGACTCTTCTGGAATAAGAGAGCATGGAGCAATGAGTATCACCTGGATTGATCCTGAATGGCGTATACCGTCTTCCATATCGCTCTCAGCTTGATAGCCAAGTCTCTGGCTGCGGCAAAGCGGAAGCCGCCAATCTCATTCGATATCCGTCATACAACGGTGCCAGGAGAAAACATTATCCTGGAAGCCACAGCCACTTCGAAGGGGCGGATAGTAATCCCGTCTTCGATCAGGCGCAAATTCGGGATCAAGGAAGGCACTCGCATTCAGATCGAGATTGACGAAAAGGCGAATCATACAATCTTGAAACCGATCACGCGCGAATATGTCCACAGCCTGTGGGGAAAGCTTCGAAGCAAGGGACTCGTCAAGGCTCTCATGGCCGAGAAAGTCTGAAATCTAATGAGTAACCGGCGACACCGAGTTTGCGCGGGTGGAGCAGGAGATTCAAATACTCTGGATCAGTTGACGGAATAAAATCAAACCGGCAAGTCATTCCATCCATGTGCGAGATATGAGAACGCCTGTCGACAGGCGACCTGAGATCGTTAGGAGTAACAGAGGGTGACTGACATCAGCCGGATTGTAGAGGCGATACTTGCCAGAAGATCGCGCGTGCCGCCCGAGCGGAGCGCGCTCGTAGCCGTCACGGGCATCGATGGTTCGGGCAAAGGGTATCTGACCGAAAAGATCGTCTCTCAACTCAGGCGGCAGGGCAGCAAAGCGGTCGGCATCAATGTGGATGGATGGTTGAACCTGCCCGATAAGCGATTCAACGCGGATGATCCGGCCCGCCATTTTTATGAGCATGCCATACGCTTCGATGAGATGTTCCGGCAATTGATCCTGCCGCTCAGAGATAATCGCACGTGTCACGTCGTCGCGGACTTCACCGAGGAAACGGCGTCTGAGTACCGCAAGCACATTTACCATTTCGAGGATGTCGAGGTTCTGGTTCTCGAAGGCATATATCTGCTCAAGCGCGCATACCGCAGCCACTTCGATCTCTCCTTCTGGGTCGATTGCAGCTTCGAGACCGCGCTCGAACGCGCCCTCGAACGCGGGCAGGAAGGTTTGCCGCGCGAGGAAACCATCGGCGCTTATGAGACTATATATTTTCCCGCTCAACGTATCCATTTCGCAGAGGACGATCCTCAGTCTGCCGCCGACATTATCATCAACAATGACCCGCGTCAGGGGCGGGTGGATTTCTGCTGAAAGATGTTATACTGCTCGGCGCGGTTCTCTGGTCACTCGGAGAGTCGCTCGCTCAAACGGGTCGCCCGGCTTGAGGAAAAGCCCTCCCTAATGGTCGGGCTACTGACACATGAGGAACCCGTTTACGCAATCCTCTGGCAGATTTCAATCACGTGGATTATGACTATGAAAAAAAGATCGCTCACACTTCCGATGCTTATAGCCCTGGCAGCCGCTTTTCACACCTCTGCCTGCACGACGGCCGAACAGGAGAATGCGCCGGCCGCTCCCGTTAAATCGGACAATAGAATAATCCGGCTCGACCCGCGTTTCGACAAACTCGTGCCGAAGGATGCCAGGCTCGAAAAGATCGCCGAAGGGTACAACTGGGTCGAGGGACCTGTGTGGGACCGCAAGGGCGGCTGTCTGCTCTTTTCAGACATTCCGGCGAACTCAGTCTTCAAGTGGAAGGAAGGTGAGGGGGTCAGCCTCTTTTTGAAGCCGAGCGGATACACCGGGACCGCGCCGTTCGAGGGGAGGGAACCCGGCTCGAACGGACTCGCTTTCGATGCGGAAGACCGACTCGTGCTTTGCGAGCACGGCGACCGCCGCGTGGCGAGGCTCGAAGCCGACGGCAGCAAACGGACGCTCGTCGACCGTTTCGAGGGCAAGCGATTCAACAGCCCTAACGACCTGGTCTTCAAATCCAACGGCGATCTATACTTCACAGACCCGCCCTTCGGTCTGCCTAAAACATTTGACGACCCGCAGAGAGAGTTGCCCTTTTGCGGCGTATATCGCCTCTCGCGCGATGGCAAGCTGACGCTGCTCACGAAAGAGGTGGGAGCGCCGAACGGAATAGCCTTCTCGCCCGATGAAAAGATTCTCTATGTAACGGACGTGGATGATAAAAGGTCTGCGTGGCTGGCCTTCGATGTCAAAGACGACGGGACCATCGATAATGGACGCGTGCTGGTTGACGCGATGGAATTCAAGAAGACCCGAAGGGGTGCGCCGGACGGTTTGAAGGTAGACGCGCAGGGGAACCTGTTTGCATCGGGTCCGGGCGGCATCTACGTCTTCGCGCCGGATGGAACGCATCTCGGCACTTTCGATTTCGGTGTGCCTACGGCCAACTGCGCCTGGGGCGATGACGGCTCGGTCCTCTATATCACGGCCAATACGGAAGTGTACCGAATAAAGCTGACCACGAAGGGAACGGGATTCGAAAAATAAGGAAAAAGGTAAAAGTAAAAAGTGAGCGGCGCGCAGAAATAGACATTATCGGGTATAAGGAATTAGAGAATCTCTCGATAACTTCTAATTCAGGTTCAGTTGAGTTTTCGGCCAGCTTGTGGTCTGGAAGGGCGGCTCGCCCCCGCCAAGTGGTCATAGAGCAAGCAGCGGGCGCAAGCAACCCTTCCAGACCTGTGATCTATCGGGAGTTGTTTACGACCTTCGATTCGCTCAAAATCAATCTAATTTATTTCCGATAATGTCTAATATATCTCGCATTTGCGCGACGAAGGGCAAGCATGCGCGCCTCTCGATCAAGCGTTCACGAAAAACGGCGGGACGCTCGCATCGCCTTTTACGACGTTGATTCCGATAGAGCGCAGTTTGCCGCCCGCGAGGTTTCCGCAGGGAGTGATGGTCATACGGTCATCCCGTATTTCGACCAGCAGAAAGTGGCCCTCGTCGTTTCCGCCCCACGCCTGCGTCTTCGCCCTCTCGTACCAATCTTTGTCGGGCGCTTCGGCCCTGAACTTTCCTGCGCCGCCCGTGACGAAATAATCTACGCCTGCGTCGCGCGAGTGCTGAAAATTGTGCTCGTGACCGCTGAAGACCGCTCGCACTCCGCCGCTCTTGAAGCGGGGCACGAGGGATTTTTCCACGCTCTCTTTATTGACATGTTGAGGCCCGGCGCAGTAGGGCGGATGATGCAAAAACGGTATGCGCCACCTCGGCGGCGCGGCCATGGAAAACGCCCGGTCGAGAAACTCTTCGTTGTTTTTCATTCGGAAGAAACGCTTGCCGAACAGACCTTTCTTCGATGTGTCTATGCAGACGAATTCTATGTCGGAGCCGTATCGAACACGGTAGAAAAGGCCGGGGTCTATCGAAGAGTCATGCCTGTCCCTGAGCATAGTGAAGTGAGTCAGCACGTAGAGATTATCATAAAGCTGGTCCCGATCATCCATATCTTCGCTTTCGCCTTCGTCGTGATTGCCGAAGGACGCAAAGACCGGCACGCGATTGATGATGTAGCGATATGGCTGGAAGTATGTGAAGAACCAGTCGTCGTCTTCATCCCCGCTCCCCTGGCCGCTGCCCCGGTATATGTTGTCTCCCGTAGTCAGGATCAAACGAACGTCGCGGGAGTCTACGGCCTTGCGGAGCGTCTCGGCAATCTCGCGCTGGCACACTTCGCCTTTCGAGGGTTTGCTCACCCCTCTCCCGAAATCGCCCAGGATGGCGAACGTCAAATCCGGCACCGAGGCATCGGGAGCGGGAAAGGTGCGGAATCGGTTTTCATATTTTCCGCCTTTTTCATACAGGCCGCCGCGCTCGCCTTTAAAGCCCCAATCGCGCAGAGGGCCTGCCCCCCACTCGGTTTCGTTCCCTGCTTCGTCCTGGACGAGCACGCGATACCTGTACTCCGTATCGGGCGCGAGGCCGCGCACCCATGCATAATTCGCGTTTCCCACATAGATGGGCTGACGGGGAGGTGTGCCCGCTTCAAAGACATAGACCTTTGCCTGCGGGCCGTAGGGCTTCGCTCTGACCCCTATCGAGCCGGGGCGCGATCTATCGGTTCGCGGAAGGCCGCTGTCATCGACTATCTCCCATTTGCCCTCGTCGGGGTCTCCCTTCACCTTGAAGTAGAACCCTCCCCAGGCGATGATCGCGGAATTGTGAGTCAGTCCGGGAAGATATAGATACTCTTCGAGATGAAGTTGCTTCGAGCCTTTTGCCATTCGCGGTCTCCTTTCCTGTAGATTAAATAGCAGCAGGAGTCAGGCCCGACTCCTCCTATTATTAAAGACGGAAAGCGATCTCGAAATTATTAAAAAACTTCAGGCCGCGCTGAACAGGCAGGCATAAGGAAGGATGCAGAGGCGTTGAGGCGCAAGGTTGTCGTTATGCGGAGAAGCGGGGGATTGAAGAGTAAGGATGAAAGCGGAAGGATGAAGGATGAACATAGAACTCCGGATTCATCCTTCATCCCTCATCCTTCATCCTTCCAAACGCCCCTGCTTCTCTTCAAACCTCTATCAACTCGTCTTGCTTTGAAAACATTTTAGGAACCCCGGCAAGCAGACCCAGCAGGAAGATCGCAAGCAATATGCCGGACGTGCCGGCACCGAGGCTCGTGCCGATAGTAATCACGCGAGCAATCGAGATGAGTTGCGACACCAAGATTGAAACCAGCAGCGCCCACCAGGCCCATCGCTCGCCGCGACGGTAGGGCACAAGCACGACCAAAAACAAGAGTATGGCGTAGCCGAGCGCATAAGTCGCCGCAGTCGCCCGGCGTCCCTGATGGGCCTGGACCGCTTCATCGCCGCCGTGCTCTTTTATCTTTTCAAGTGTGAGGGTTGATCCCAACTGATCCTGCTGGCCTGTGTAGGCTATTATGACCGATCCCAACGACACTAAAGTCACAAAAACAGCCACTATCAACAGGATTACCCAACTGGCTATAAACAACAGCTTCGATCCTCTCATCATCACCTCCCTGTATAATCAGCCATCAGCCGTCAGCCATCAGCCGTCAGCCGTGATGCATGAAAACATGCAGGGGAGCAGGGGGCATTAGTAAGGATGAAGGATGAGGGATGAAGGATGAATCGACACCTTCGCTCCGGTTTTCATCCTTTATCCTTCCACCTTCATCCTTTCCGAATCGCTCCTCTGCTCTTGCAGCCCCTGACCGCTGACCACCGCTCATTGTAAAGTTGAAGTCGTCGGCTGCGCAATGTGATGCGGATTCGGCGCAAAGAAACTGTTGAAGAGGAATTTGACAACGGGTTAGAATAGGAGCCGGACCTCTTGGAAATTCAAGGCGGTTCTTTCGTCAGTCAGGGCCGGACGGGGTCGCGTAAGAAAGAAATCTTTTGAGAAAGAAATCTTTTGAGAAAGAAATCTTTTGAGAAAGAAATCTTT
>JAKEHD010000528.1 GCA_022615215.1 Blastocatellia bacterium | reverse complement strand
GTCAATGCCGCAAGCGATTGGTTGAGTATCGCCATCTTCGCGCTCAGTGAGTTGAATGTAGAAGAACCCTTTGGAGCGACGAGCAATGGCTTTGCCTTTCTTCAACAATTCCCTTGCTCTTGCCGGATGGCAAGGCATAAGAGGGTTGCCTGATTTGCTTACTACTGGAACATACTGCATAAGAGTTACCTCTTTCACGCCTTTCGGCGGTTGGACACGCTTCGCTGCTGACGGTCGTAGGGAAAGCAGACTAGCGTAACATCCGCAATATACTTTGGACTGCCACGTCCAGACCGTTCAGTTAGGTTCAAACGTCCTTTTTCAAGAACTTCCATCAAGCTAGTCTCCTAGTTGCCCTCATCGGGTTCACGGTTGGCATCCGCTACTACCAGACAAGCCGCCTGCTTTAGCTGGCGGTAGTTGACAATGGCTCCGATCTCAGACCCGAACGGACCTTTTCGTAGCTTAGACCCGCAGTGAATCGAGAAAGTCTGGATTAATTCTACCAACAGACCGATCCCCTATACTTGAAGGGAAACGACGGGCGATTGGAGCAAAAGCTTTGTGTTTCACATACATTTCAGTTATCGCGCGGCACGGCAAGCATACGTTCGAGCGTGCGGCGAGCGCCTTCCATTACATCAGGCTCTACAGTGATCTCGAATTTGTCTTCAAGGAGAGACCGCTTCACATTCGTGAGCGAAATCATCTTCATGTAAGGGCAATGCAGCCGGCATCCTATGCAGCCGTCCGCCATGACGAATTCGCGGTCGGGATAACGCTTCTTCATCTGATGAATGATTCCGCTTTCGGTCGCCACGATGAACGTCCTGGCCTCCGGGTGCCTGGCTATCCGGTCGAGCATGGCGGATGTCGAGCAAACCTCGTCGGCAAGCGCGATGATGTCTTCGCGGCATTCGGGATGCGCGATCACTACTGCGTCGGGAAAAGCCGAGCGCACCTTGCTGACGCTTGCGCCCCGCAGCACATCGTGAGTGGGACAGGCCCCATCGTAGACGACTATATCCTTTTCGGGCACCTGCTTCTTCACCCAGTTGCCGAGGTTGCGGTCGGGAGTAAACAGTATCTTGTCCGAATGCAGGCTGCGGATCACAGACACCGCGTTGGCCGACGTGCAGCAGATGTCGCTCATCGCTTTGACTTCGGCTGTGGAGTTCACGTAAGTCACCACCGTATGATCGGGATAGCGACTGCGCCACTCTTCGAGGCTTTCGGGCGTTATGGAATCGGCCAGCGAACACCCGGCTGCAAGGCTCGGCAGCAGCACTCTCTTTTCGGGGTTCATGATCTTGGCCGATTCGGCCATGAAATGCACGCCGCAGAAGATAATCAATTCGGCGTCGGTCTTCTGCGCTTCGATGGCGAGGCCGAGGCTGTCGCCCGTGAAATCCGCCACATCCTGAACGTCCGACACCTGATAGTTGTGCGCCAGTATGATCGCGTTGCGGCGGCGCGCAAGCTCGCGTATCTCATCCATCGAGGCGGCGCGCTCTCCATTCGTCGCGGGCGCGAACGCCGAATTCAAGTTGACCATTTGAGTGCTCATTTTTCCTCCACTTTCGCCCCGCGATCAGGCTTCACCTTGTCCGTGCCCGCGGGGAATATTCTCCAGAACTCTTTGCGGACAAGGCTCGCTATGGTCGCGCTCTTGTTCATTCCGTGATACCGCGCAACCGCTTCAAGCATCGCCACATCTCTGTCCGTCGCTGAAAAGGTTCTGACTTTTTTCTTCTGCATCTCTTTAATCCATCTCTGTCTTATATAAATTTTATATAAATCTTATACATCAACACATCAAGCAAGTCAAGCCTATTTTTTACGGCGGTGCCGAGCCTTCGTATACCTTGCGATAGTGATGGATGTTTTCACGCGAGTGATACGGGGATGATCGCTCTCGCAGGATCCAGGTGCGGAGTTGACCTCGGCGGCCCTGAATCGGGCGATGGAATGTGGGAAGCCGGAAATCCTCTCAATCAGGCTCTGAAGCAGAAACGTGCCCGACTGAATCGGGCGATGGAATGTGGGAAGCCGGAAATCCATCACTTAGGTCGAGGTTCATATCATCTGAAGGTTCAGGCAACCTCGCATTCTCTACAACGGCCAGCATTTTGTGCTAAATTTGTGCGGACGAGTTATGAGGCTTTCAATCTATGGCGCGGAGCCTTTATGGAATCAACCATATTCTGCCCGAAGTGCGGTAAGCAGTCGGCGGGAGACAAGTTTTGCCGGTCGTGCGGCACCCATCTCGTACCGGTCTCCGAGGCGCTTTCAGATACCGAGCAACCGGGCGCGATCACCGGCAAACGCAGAGGCAGAACGACGTTCGGCATATTCAATTCAGCCGTCGTATCCAACACGGGGCGGTCGCTAAACGGACATAGCGCCCTGACCGTTTTAGGCCAGGTCAAAATCGACCTGACGGCTGAGGCGCTGCCGCCCGGCGAAACAAAGATTCGCGTCTATACGATCTTGGGAGATGCAACAGTTCTAGTGCCCGATGATGTAGGTATACGGGTCACAGGCATTTCACTCCTTGCCACTCTTCAGGTGCGAGGGCAAAAGATACACAATGGCATAGACTTCGATGAATACGTCTCGCCAGATTACGAGGAATCGCTTCGTCGGCTGCATGTCGATGTGGGAACACTGCTTGGCGAATTGAAGATCAAAAAAAGTTGAACAGCATTTTGCTATAGGGGAGCTTGATATATGCGCGCAGTGGTGCAGCGGGTGGCCGAAGCCAGTGTCGAAGTCGAAGGCCGAATGACGGGCGAGATAGGCGCGGGACTCCTCGTATTGCTTGGGGTCGGGCGCGAAGACAGCCCGCAGGACGCCGATTACCTCGTCGAAAAGATCGTCCACCTCCGCATATTCAACGACGAAGACGGCAAGATGAATCGCTCGCTTGCAGATACAGGCGGGGCGATGCTCGTCGTCTCGCAGTTTACGCTATACGGCGACGCGCGGCGCGGCCGTCGGCCTTCCTACACGGATGCAGCCGAACCTGAAAAAGCGAACGCTCTGTACGAATATTTCGTCGAGCGCGTGCGAAGTCAGGGACTTGCGGTTGAGACGGGCGTCTTTCAAGCGATGATGCGGGTGAGCCTCGTAAACGAGGGACCGGTGACGATTCTTCTCGACAGTCGTAAAGGATTTTGAGAAATAAGCGATGTGCGATCAGTACCCCGACCGTGAGGGAGGGATTGTGAATGAAACAGGCGATCAACTCTTTCGAGCCAATCGCCCGTAAAATCACACATCACGCATCGCGCATCACTTCCATCAGGCCGTTGCGTCGCCGGGCACAGGCTTGATGATGGGATTGAGCACCGATGGCTTGGATTCGGGCTTGGGCTTGTGATCGCGAGCCGGGGTCGGTTCGTCATCGTCTAGCGGGAGACCGGCCACCAGGCGGCGGATTTGCAATGAATCGAGCGATTCGTGCTCAAGCAATGCCTCGGCCAGCCGGATCAGCGCGTCCTTGTTTTCAATTATGATCTGACGCGCGCGATTGTACTGCTCCATGACTATGCGCTTCACTTCCTGATCGATCTTGATCGCGGTGTCTTCGCTGTAGTCCTGGTGCTGGGCTATTTCGCGTCCGAGGAAAATCTGCTCCTCTTTCTTGCCGAAGGTGATCGGTCCGAGGCTCGACATGCCGAACTCGCAAACCATTCTCCGCGCAAGCTCGGTCGCCTTTTCTATGTCGTTGGACGCTCCCGTAGTCACGTGATTGAGGAATACCTCTTCAGCGATTCGGCCGCCCATCATGATGGCGACCTGCCCTTCGAGGTAATCCAGCGTATGTGAATAGCGATCCGATTCCGGCAGTTGCATGGTCACGCCGAGCGCCATGCCGCGAGGTATTATCGAGACCTTGTGAATCGGGTCTGCGTTCGGCACCTTGATGCCTACGAGCGTGTGTCCCGCTTCATGATAGGCCGTGTTGCGCTTCTCTTCGTTCGACATCACTATCGAACGGCGCTCGCTGCCCATCAGCACTTTGTCTTTGGCCCATTCGAAGTCGAGCATCGCAACGGCTTTTCGATTGTAGCGCGCCGCATTGAGCGCAGCCTCATTGACGAGGTTCGCAAGGTCCGCCCCCGTAAAACCGGGGGTTCCGCGAGCGATCACATTTATGTCAACATCGTCGCCTAGAGGTATCTTGCGAGTGTGGACTGCGAGTATCCCTTCGCGCCCCTTCACGTCCGGTCGCTGCACGACCACGCGGCGGTCGAAGCGGCCCGGACGCAGCAGCGCCGGGTCTAAAACGTCCGGCCTGTTGGTCGAGGCTATCAGTATAACGCCGTCGTTCGACTCGAAGCCGTCCATCTCTACAAGCAACTGATTCAGGGTCTGCTCGCGCTCGTCGTGTCCGCCTCCAAGCCCCGCGCCGCGATGTCGACCAACAGCGTCAATTTCGTCGACAAAAATAATGCAATTGTGGCAAATAAAGGAGTTAGCGACAAAACAATGATGACGATCGAGGCAGAGATCGTACACGAAATCCACTGAAGCGATTGGCTCGACGCGCTGAATTTTCGACCAGAGCACGTCGGAATGGGCCAGGTCTTTGAGCCTCGTTACCTCATCAGTCAGCCCGATGCCTCGCTCTTCGCGCCATGTTTCAATCTCGGCCACGACCGCTTGCAGGCTCGATCTTGATGGCACCACGCGGCCACGTTCGTATGTGCTCACATAGTTGCCTCTCGTGAAGCTACGTTGCCCCATGCCTATTGAGAGGCGGGCTTCGCGCAACAGAGAGCCGACCGGCACGCCATCAAGCCGCGAAGCCGAGGTCTTGCGCTCGCCAAGTATTTCTGAGAGAGCGATGATCCGGGCCTGTTTTGCCGGATGATTGGAGCCTACATTTGCGATGAATGCATTTATGCTTTCAATGCCTGTGATGACTATGTTGCCATCCTCGCCTTTGCTGGCTGAAGGAGAGAGACTCGTCACTATGCCGACGCGCAGCAGCGCATCGCGGATGAATTGATTGAACTCTCTGTTCCAGGCTGAAATGATAACCTGCGGCGTTTGATGGCTGACACGCACGCACCCATCGCCATCGAAGACGCCGCGCAGCCAGGTGGCCACAAGCGTCGAGGGCAATTCCAATATGCGCCCTTCGATAGCGCGCAACGCTTCGCAAAGCAGCTTGTTGTTTATGCAAGTGGTGTAGCAGTCCTGTAGCTGCTGTGGGTACGTGCCCTGCGGCAGTACAGTCTCATAATGCTTTCCGTTGAGATGGCGCTTCGCTTCGTATCCAAACTGTTCTTCGAGAATGGCGCTGACTCTCTCGTGCAGGGCCAGTTCCGTGTTGACGAACCGGATGGTGCGATGGCCGGGCTTGCCGAAACATCCGTCCGCCGCAAGCAGGCCGCAGAGGTAGGCCACATCCTCATTGAGATAGAGCGGCACACGATTCAGATAAGAAGAACCGTACCCGCCTTTGCCAATAGACAGCGATTCCACTTCATCGTGGCGAGCGATGATTTCACTTTCAATATCGCTCAGGCGAGCGCGACGGCGATGTGGTCCGTCCCCGTTGAAGCGAATCAGTGTATCGGGCGGCAAGAATTCGTGAAAGAGCGGCAACTCGTCCGTCGTTTTGATTTGGCGAGGAATAGCTACATAGTCGCCTTCTTCAATCTCGTCGGCGCGCACCCATTCCATGCTGGAACCGCGCAGTATGGGGAAGAGGTGATTGCCTGTGGCCTTGATCGTTCCTGTAGCGGAGGTGATCTCATAGAGGTCAGTGCATGGCTTGCGCGTGATGCCTATGACCGTCGCGTCTTCGAGTCGAAAGTCCTCCGTCATAGCGGGCACTCGTGCGCCGACCATCGCCTGCTCGAACATCTCCTGGATGGTCACCTGCTTGCCGCCGCTCAAAGTTATCACCGTATCGCCCGTCAGACACGGCGCATTCTTCTTGCCCTGTTCGAATAGATCACGAACGCGGCTGTTATGGAGCAGTATAGGTTTTTCGCCGCCGAAGAAGGCTTCGTTTTCGCAGCCGCACAGATCATAGACGTACCCCTCGAAGGGCTTGACCACGATTTTGCGGACGATAGGCTTTTTGCCTTGATTGGGAATGGCGATATCGGTCGCAAAAGGATTGCTCGTTTTGCCGATGATGAGATTCCAGGCTTCACCCTCGGGAAGCGGCTTGTTCTTGATTACACGCCCACCCGGCAACCGCATATGGCGCACACCCGCTTTTATTCCATGCATGGCTGCAAGCCACGTCAGTTCCATAATCAATTGGCGGCTGACGGAGGTGACGCTGAGTTTGCCTTCGTGAGTCGTGTAGCCGTCGCCGAGCGCGTAGCCCTCAAGGTAGGCTTCGAAATACTCACGGGGCAAATCCCAAAGGCATTCGGGCACATGTTTGTTATGGCTGCCCTTGCCGCAATGCCGCGCGAAGAACCGTCCGAGTGACGCCGAATAGAAAGTGATCTTCGTGCTGTTGTCAGCCGTGTGCTCAACCTTCGGCTCGATGCCAAACACACGATTCATAAGGGCGATGCAGTCGGCATGCAAATCACTCTCATGCGCGCCGAAGGTGAATTCGAGAAAGCCGTTCTCGCGCCCCTCCGCCGTGTAGTAGCCCAAGAGCTTCATCAAATCGAGAGTCACCGGAACGCGCTCAGGCAAAACGGTATCAGTATAGTTGGACGATAAGGCGCGCGGTTCGTGCTTGCCCGCCTGCCAATTGCCCACCGTCGCCTGTGAAACGCCGATGGTTGCTGCAATGGCCGCCTGGCTCATCACGCCCTGTTGGGCGACGGCAAAAGCGAGCCTGGATTGCGCTTCCTCATCACGCTCGCGCAAATCCAGGAAGAGGGGTTCGACCGGAGGCTCGAACTCGTGCGCCCGCACAGTGTAGGGCGTGCCATGCTCGGAAGAATACTGGCCGCGCACTTTGAGAGGGAGGTTGACCAGCACATCACCGGGTTTGAGGTCTTGCGCGGCTATTGCCTTCACCCCGTCGCGCGTGCGGATAAATATGCTGTGATCGGCCGTGGCGCGTATGATGCCGCCCAGGTAATGAATCTCATGGATTTCATTCACCCGATGGCGATATACGCCTTTGACCGATTTCCAGGCGCTGCCCTTTACAAATACTTTGGAAGAGCCTTTGAACTTCGAATCGCGCTCCTCGAAACCGAGCGTTTCGACTCCGGTGATTGGAACCATGAAACCTTCTTTTTCACCTTCGTAGTAACGGTCGACGAACTCTCCGATAGGCATCAATCGAGTCTGCCCATCAACGCGCACGAGGATAGGGGTGTCGCCGGTCACTGAAGCTCCCACCCCTACGAACATCTCAACGAAGTCGGAGCCGGATATTGAAAAGAACGGCACGTTGGCCTCGCCTGCGATCGCGCGCGCAAGGAGTGTATTGTGCGATATAAAACCGTTAGAGATGAATGAGTGGGTTTCAGGCACGGTGAAGTCGTATACATCGGCGTGGCCCTCCTCGATGCTCTCTACAGGAGAAAAGAACAGGTCCGTCTCCGCCAGGTTCGATAAATACTTCAGGTGGGGACCGGTAGCCCCGCGCTCGGCGAGTGCCGCGACCAGCTTCTTCAAAGAGTTTCGAGAGATGCGTTTCCTGTCCCGGACCTTGTCGACAAGCCCGGCCAATTGACTGTTGCTGTTGCCGTTGCTGCTTATTTCCTTCCAGCAATCAACGACCATATCGCTGATGTGATAGAAGAGGTCGACATTGGTGTTGACGCCGACGTTATCGTTCTGAAGGTATTCTTCCAACTGCTTTTGCTTGCGGGTCAACCTGAAACCGACCTCGCGCGCGAACAGCGGCAAAGAGGTTCCTGAAACCGTTATCTCGTAGACTCTTCTCGGATGGTTCTCGTCAACTTCATTTTTCACGTGCAACCGTGGAACGATGCCCATATTCAACAACGACGCAGTTACCTGGTCAGCCAATTTCCTGCTCACGGTACTGTAGCCGAACGAATAACGCGAGAAGTAACCGTCGGCATCGAACAGCCCACGGAGGAAGGCGACGACGACTTCTTTCGGAGCCTGGAGGACCGCAGGCGGTATGCACTTGTCAAATGAAAGAAGTGATGACATGCCCGCATTGAACAGGTCTTTTTTGACATCCCAGGAAGAGACTGTGGAAGTGTAATCGTCGGCCCGTCTGCCGATGTGGAGATGTTCGCCATATCGCTCGCGCATGTGGGTGTGGAAGAACTCGACCAACTCCTGATCGGCGCTCGTAAGTTCCACGCGATTGCTGATGGACATGTTGCCGTCGCCCGTCAGAAGGCCCATAAGGTATGCCTTCTCCGCGTCAACTTCGTCGAGCGTCCCGAACATTTGCGTGTTGAACTTGATGGCAACCTGGTCGCCGGGTTCGAGGTCGGCAAGTTGTCGAAATTCCAGCGTGCCCCGCTCATTCATAACCACTATCGGATGTTCGGGAGTGCCTTCTATCTCCATTCCTTGTTTGACCGTGACTCGCAGTGTCGGCTGCGGTCCCAGATGATACCAATGTGAAGCCGCCTGCTTGCTGATAGTGAGTGTTTCCGGGTCAACAGTGAGAAGCCATGCGCCCGCGACTTCGCTTGTGACCGGGTCGACCCAGAAGTATTTCGGAACGTCTCGAATCTCCAACAAGCCTTTCTGAGTCAGAACGAGCGTGTCGCCTACCACGCACTTACCTGTGCCCGGAGGCCCCATCATCAATACGCCTTTCGGAATGCGGCCGCCGAGCTTCTGGAATTTCTGCGGCTCTTTGAGGAATTCTATGATCTCTTGCAGTTCTTCTTTGGCTTCTTCGACGCCCGCGACATCTTTGAAGGTAACGCGCTTCTGCTGATTGCTGAGAAGCTTTGCGCGCGACTTGCCGAACGACAGAGCCTTGTTGCCGCCCGATTGCATCTGGCGCATCATGAATATCCACAGCCCTATGAATATCAGCAGCGGCGCGTAACTGATGAGACCTATGATCCACTGGCTGGAAGAGGCGCTCTTGAAGTGGACATCCACGCCTTTCTGCTTCATCGCCTCAGCCAGGTCGCGCTGAACGAACTGGTTGCTGAGTTCGGTCGTGAAGGTTGTGTTGTTCTTCAAATCGCCTTTGATGCCGTGAGCTTCTTCTATAGTCGCCTTCTTGACCTCGCCTGCCTCAACCTTGGCCAGGAGTTCCGTATAACTCAGGGGTTGCTCTTTCCCGCTGTCCTTGCCCGCGAAGATCTGGTAGAGAAGAACTGCGCCCCCTATGATGACAAGCCAAAAAATTATCTGCCTTACTGTTGAACTCAACTTGTTACCTCCAATAAAAACGGACGCTGCTGCGTCGTTGTTAAATTCTAGCTTACATCATTTTGATACGCAATGACTCTCTAACGCTGCCTCCTTATAAGCTCTACGTTTATAGAGTCTACAACGCTGCTTGAGATGGTCGCGCCTTCGAAGCTCGCAAAATGGCAATCGTGATACTGTCACTATGAGCGGCGAACTCCGCGGCCGGAGGCAGACCGGGCGACCATACGTAGCGACCGTCGGGCGTTGCAAGCAGTGGCCAGGACGTGCGGCGGCTGGAAGGGATTTTATGGTCTATCATCAATCGCTTCAGCTTCTTTGCGCTCCGCTGTCCGAGCACATGCACACGCTCGCCGGGACGGCGCGGCCTGACGATCAGCTTTTCAGGGAGCGCGCTATCGTCGAGCACCGCGATCATCCAGTCTCTCCCGCTTCGCTGCTTCTCCTGCTTTGCTTCGCCAAGGCTCGTTTCCATCAAGCCGATTGGCTGACCGCGCAACAATGTGACAGTCAGCCCGCCTGCTTCGACCGAGGATCGTTCGCCTTCGATTTCAAACTCGTACAGCTTTTTTTCAATAGATCGTTTTCGCCGCTCAGAGGTCTTGAAGACGAGCCGGTCGAACTCGCGCCATACTTCCAATCCGTCCGGCAGTGTTATGCGGTTGCCGCTCGCGCCCTCCTTTAATAACCGCTCGACCGCGTTTATGTGTTTCGAGACAATCTCTGATCGGCGGCCTGAACCTGTGCGTTCAGTGCGAGCGCGTTCTTGCCGTATCGCTTCGATTATCATTCGCCGTCTGAGTCCGTCCGGTTGCGCAAAGAAAGTCTCGACCGTATAAGCATATTCATCCGACAAGGGCGAGGCGAGGCGAGCCTGGTCGAGCAAGAGGGAGGCAATACGGTCGAGCGCTTCGGAATCGCAAGCTATTATTTCAGCAACTCGCGCTATTGATTCCACCGCTCGCGGATTGACGGCCCGGAGCGCGGGCAACACATTATGGCGCACCTGATTGCGGGCGTAACCGGTGTCGAGGTTTGTCGCGTCAATGCGAAAGTCGAGCCTCCGGTCGCGGCAGTATTGCTCGACCTCATCGCGCGATATACAGAGCAGAGGACGGATGAGCAGGTCAGTGGTCAGTGGTCGGTGGTCAGTGGTCGGTGGTCGGTATTCCTTCGCCGCGTCTCCGCGTCTCCGCGTCTCCGCGTCTCCATGTCGTCCCTCGTTACCGAAGGAGTGTGCCGCAGTGACAGGGCGCATGGCGGCCAGGCCGCGCAGTCCCGCGCCGCGCGCGAGCCGCATTAAAAAAGTCTCCGCCTGGTCGCTCATCGTGTGGCCCGTAGCGATGCGGTCGCAGCCCGTCTTCCTTGCCGTTGCAAGCAAAAAATCGTATCGCATCTCGCGCGCCAACTCTTCGATGCCTCTGCCCTCCGAGAGCGCCGCGCCGCGCACGTCGGCAACGCCTACAGTGATAGAAAGCCCTGCTCGTTCGGCCATCGCGCGCACGAACTCTTCGTCTTCATCCGACTCGCGGCCTCGCAAACTGTGATTCAGGTGCGCAACGTGAAGGTGTAAAGGCGGGATCAAGCATGAGGAATTCGAGGCATAAGCGGAGACGACCGCTCCGCTTGAGTTCGGCGATGACGGTCTTTCACCCGATTGTTTTCGGTATTCTTCTGCCAGGCGCATAAGGATATCGAGGAGCGCCACCGAATCCGGCCCTCCCGAAACCGCGACCACCACGCCGCGCGCCCCTTCGAGCATAGAGTGGCGATTGATGAAATCTCGAACTTTTCCTAAATGGTCGCTCACCTTTTTATCGCCAGGAGAAGATCGCCCCGCAAGTGATATTGCGGCGTCATCGGTCGAAAAAGCAACCTTGTTCAGCTATCAGCTATCAGCCATCAGCTATCAGCCATCAGCTATCAGC
>JAKEHD010000527.1 GCA_022615215.1 Blastocatellia bacterium | reverse complement strand
AGGGTAAATGCGATCATCGAGACAGGCGACGCGAAACCCGATCTCCCGGAGCCTCGATTGCCTTTTGTGCGGCCCGGAATCGTAGACGAAATCGTCGAAGGGCCTGGGCCTTATGATCGAGAGAGCATAATTGCGAAGCGTGTTGCCCTGATGCAATTCAGCCGAGAGCTCGGCATCCACATTACGGACCAGGTCGAGGAACGCCCCCTGAAGCTGCCCGCCATTGAGCGCCCCGGCCTCGACCGGCTCCCTTGCGAGACAGTGAATTACGATAGCATGTGGCATAAGCTTGATCCTTAATCCGGGCCTTTCTCAATACGGAAATTGAAGGTCATGCGAGCCGGCAGCAAAACTTCCTTCTGTCCTTCGACCGCCAGCTTGAAGTAGTCGCCCGTCAGGTGAGCGTTATCGATAAGGCTCACAGGAGGCAGGTTGAGCAGGTCGCAAAGGGCAATCGAATTGGTATTGACGACATCAAGCGGGTTCAGCGGATGCCGCGTAACGTATTCACCTCTATGAATCGGTGGCGACTCGATAGCCTGATAAGTCAAGAGAGTTTTTGACAGCCATTTGCCTAACCTTATCCATCGCGGTGGGTCGTAATCGTTTTCGCTAATGATATAGAAACGAAAACGGCTCTCAGGCGTAATCTCTTTCGCCCGCCCAAAGCTCGGTGTGTTGGTCTGTGTCTTCTCCATTTTTACGTGGTAGTGGTTGCTCGCGTACTTCCAAGTATTCAGCGAGAAATCTATTTCCACACCGGCAGCAGGAGTGACGTAGATGCCCCGCTCATTCAATCCCTCCAGATCTCGGCGATAGGTGGGCGTCTGTTGGCGCGTGAAATAAGGGCTATTGACCAGACCGAGCGCGTAACAAAGGGCGTAATTATGAATCACACGCTCTGTTTCGTAGAGACGGCCCATCTCGCGCGACGCAAAATAAAGCATATCGTGAAGCTCAAGGTCGCAAGCGTATACGGTCCTCGCCATGTTCGCCTCCTATCTGAATTCGTCTTATGAAGCGGTCTCAACATAAGTTCGAGCGTACTCGTTCGCCTCATCGTTTACTTTGCTCAAAAGCGCTTTCAATCCCGCTTCGTCTTGCGTCAAGGCGCGCGCCTCTTTCATAAGGGAGTCGAACCGCTCTCCGATGACCAGATCATAAACGACGCCGTCATCTTCAAGCAGCGCAGGAAGCGACTCGGACAAAGCTGCGACTACGTGCTCTTCCTGAATTGGGTCCGGGGCGGAAATCTGTTCGCGGTCGCTGAGGAGATCGTAAACCGCCTGCGTCAAGCGCAGATTACTTGTAATCTCTCCATCGGCCAACACTGCGCCCAGAACGAGATTGCGCACTCGCCCGGTTCTCGTCGTCTGCGCGCCATAGTGTTTCGTTCGCAGCAGATTGTTCATCACGTAGAGGAACCCCGCCTGGGTCGGGTCTTTTATAGTGACGATGCTGGGAAAGAAGACCTGCGGAATCACATGATCTTGCGAGTTTATACGCGAGGTAGTCTCTCCCCCGCGTGACATGGTTCCGTCCTCGAATGGAGCGTTGAGTGTGAGTTTGATATGCGAGTCCTCGAAAGGCGTGATGGAATATGCAGTGTCCACCACTACTTTTGATTTTTCGGAACCGCTATCGCCGATGGCAAATCCGTAAAGTATGCAATCTGCGCATCGCTGGCAGAAGCTGACATTATAGTCGCATTCGCCATACTCTGCGCCTTTTGCAGCTTTCCCTTTCTTTTTCTTATCGCCATCATCCGAGGACATGGAAACCAGGCCGTAGTTTCTCAATAACTCGCGCCCGGCCAGCCGCTCAGGCGAGGATTGCTTTCGCTTGAAGATCACAAGTCGCGTGATCGGGTCCGACCTGCGTTTGCCGGCGCGAACCCGCGCTGTATTCAGCGCGCCATCGGTCTGAAACAGGGGATACGACTCGGTTATGCGGCAAGTCACTATATGCGCGTACTTGCCCATAGGCTTGGGTGGAATGGATTGGTGAAAGTGTTTTTCGTCTATCGTCTTCAAGAATGTCATTGCTTACTCCTCCTTTTCTCCTTCAACATGGTCGTCATCGTTGTCAGCCGCGTTTGCGATTTCAGTGAGCGCGCGCTTCTCAGCACGTTCCCTATCGTCGGCCTCGCGGTAAAGTGTGTCGCAGGTGTCTCTCAGTAAATTGAGTTGCGCGCCCGCCAGCCTCGCGGTATCGCCTTTGAGCGCGCCGATGAAAAATTCGTTCACAAAGTAGTCGGCGAACTCTCGGATCACGCGGCGCTCTTCTTCGGAATCTTTGATAACCCATCTGCCTTCGGCCTCCGAGCGATGCACTCGCTGCATCAGCGCATTGAGTTCAGCCGTAACCACATCCACGAACGCGCCGCTGTCCTGCGCGAATATGGCGCGGTCGGCTTTCAAGATCGTGTCCGCTGCAATATCGATGGGCTTCAGTATGGCGTTGGCTTTTGCGAAGTGGCTCTTGGCGCGATAGAAACGCCTGTAGCCTTCGGTCAATTTCTTAGGATGATTCATATCTTTCTCCCCCCAATCAATGTACTCATACAATTTCAGGTACTCGCGCACCCTGCCGAGCGGCGGCGCATCCATTTTCTTTTGACGTAACCAGACATTGAGATAGTGAAAAACATAGAGCGGCGAGGACGCCAGGTCTCGCGCAAGCTCGCTCAGTTTTCCCCAGTTTGCATCGTATCCGCCTTTGGATTGCCGCGCGTTGGCGTCGAGATGGATTATATAGGCGGCCGAAACGCGCTGGAGATTCGGCTCGATCTCGTCGAGCCGCAATCGCAATCCGGCCGAACGCCCGGAATCCAATCCCGGCTTGGATATGAGCAATTCGGCAAATGAATGCGGCGCGTCAATGAACACGGTCTCTTCAAAATCCGCGCCGCTGTTGAAAAGCGGCACGGGTGATTCGGAGACCACCACTTTCGCGTCAAGCACGAGGGGCAGCGCCATTGCAAGAAAGACGGGCATCACCCAGCTTTCGGTATCGGTCGCATTTCTCCCCGGCGGCAAACCCGCAAAAAAGAAGGTGAGCGGATCCTCTTCAGGGTATTGCATCTTGAAGAAGCGGTCCTGCTCTATCTCCAGAGCCTCGTCTATCAGCAAGCTGTCGAGTCCCTGAAAATTGGAGATCGATAAATCAACCTCGTGAGAGTTACGATCTACGAGACGGTCCCGAACCTCGACTCGAAAGCTTGTAGCGCGAAGCTTCTGGTAAGCGCGCCGGAGAAAGCGATTCGTCTCCGCGCTGAAATAGTAAGTCGGATAGATATAGAGATAGCGATACTTGGCTCCTTCAAAATCACCGCCGCTCGCCTGCGTCCTGTTCATCAATATCTGGCGCAGCATCATTTCGGCGGCGCAGATGCTGCATATATGGCGCTTGGCAAGCGAGCCGAAGAGCGCCTGTTTATTGGTGAAGACCTGTGGCGCAAACAGAACGCCGGATTCCATCTGCTCCTGCACGGTATAGGACGAACTGCAAAGCGAACATGGCTTTCCCCCGCCGCGCACTTTCGCCCGCTCATACCGGTCCAACTCCTTGATGAATCTCCCCACGTCGGGCGGCGCACTTGACTCTGATGTCCCGACCATGCCAGCCACGTATCGCCGAACGTCCGCCCATCCGTCATCTTCAGCCTGCTCGACCACGCTCTCGATTTCCGATGCAATCGCTTCGGCAAGGCCTGCTATTACTTCCCGCATCTCCTCTTCACTCTTGCCTGTGTTGTGCGGCTGCTTGAAGTATCGGGCCGAAACGTAATACCACGTCAGAGGAACGCCCCCCGTGTTTCCCTTCTCGCCTGCTGCACGTATGGCCTCGTTGAGATTGGCTATCGAATCGAAATCCGGGCGAAGCGATTCCATACCGAGATGTTTTAAAATCGTCTGCGCCAGATCAGGCGGGTCGCTGATCGAAAGCGACTTACAAGCCACCTGCCATATCTTGCGCTCTGCCAGGTCACAAAACTCCGCCAGTTGGTCTATGCGTATGTCTTCTCCGAATTCAAGATCGATCGTCTCAGGCAGAATGCCTTTTTGTTGAAACGCGACCAGAGAGGCGCTACGCTTGCCCGAAGCCGCCGCGCGCCCTTCGCTCACCTTTTTGAATACCGCATCCGCTCCTACGCGAATGAGCGAAGGGCCGTCAAAAAAGAGCCAGTAATAATCGGCGAACTTGATTCCTTTTCCGTCGCGGCCGAACCCTACGTGACGCTGCGCAAGCTGGCGAGCGCACAAACTGCGAATCTTTGCCACCACATCGTCGGGCGCTTGCTCCATGTCAACAGTGCCAGCATCAGCCGGGCCGAGATAAGCTACACCGTTGGAGAAGAATAGTAGAGGCTTATAGCCTTTTTCTACGTGCGCGTCGAGCAGCGCGTTATTGATAATATTCGTGAGCACCCCGCGCGCTTCGGCTACACTGTGGTGTGCGAACCTCAGTTGTCCGTCGCTCAAACGATGCAGTAGATCTTTGATGGCGGACATTTGTATGTCAGCCGGGTGCTTTACCGCTGAAGAGAGCTTGTCGGCCATCTGCGTCAGGTTGGCGCAGAGCGTGCATGTTTTATCCGGGAGTGTAAGCTTAAAATCGCGTGTGGGTCTGTGGGTGTCGTATCTCTCCTGTGTATTTTGAGCGATGTAGGCCAGCGTATCGAGGTGCTCGCCCAAGCGGCCCGCGCCTGACGCTTCAAGAAAGCTGTCCAGCCCCAGGCGAGCGGCCCAATCACCGAGCACGCTCTCATAAATGTCGCGGTGGGTAATAGGGTCGGGCTTGAACCCTTTGCCTGAGCGGGCTTCGAGCAGTTGAGACACGCCGGGAAATTTCTCCCAGTCGTGCAGGATATATCCGGCAATGAATAGGCGGTACGCTTTTTCATCCAGGTAGCGCGCGACACTTGTGTCGAGTTCGCGCAGATGGCGAATGATCGTAGTGACGGGCAGCAAACCATTGAGCAGGTGCGAAGTGAAGGATTGATCGCCCAGGTTGCGGTCGGATTTCATTCCCTCGGCCCGTTTGCGGTCGGACCATGTGCCGCCTTTGGCCGTGCAGGTGACCAACTCCCTCATTAGCCCAGGCACAACGAAATGCGCGAAATCCGCCAGCACGGCGTCATCAGGGTTCTCCTGCTGAATCGCCTGTCGCACCAGTTTGACAGTAAGCAATTCACCGTCATATTCTGCATATTCAGTTTCATCTGATCTACTTGGCATAAACGACTCCTGAAAGGAGGTGATGGTTGAATAAATATCCGCGAGCGCCGTAAGTATATATCATCAAGGCGCTCGAATCTGTATGCTGCACAGCAGCGGTCTTGATGAGATTCGATTTGCTAAGCTTTTACGCTTCATACTCATCGGACAGCATTGTAGTCTCCGACTAGATGAATGTCAATCTTTTTTTTGCATCCTCCTCTACACTTTCGATCTCTTTAGAATCAATCACTGATAGCATGAGCAACATTTTCAACAACTTAGCAAATTCTTGCAAAACTATGGCGACCAAGCATTTTTTTTTGATCTCTGTCCATGTATAATCCACAAGTCGAACCCTTTAGGGGATTGAAATCGATGAGTAGGAAGCTGAAAACAAGGTACAACCCTTGTTATTTGAACCCATTAGGGATTGTTCGCCTCCTTTTCTCACACAATCCAACCGTGCTTCCCTCTGTGATAAAAGAACAGAGTCTCTGCCAATAATGCCTCTTGCCCGAACGCTACGCTGTAGCTCGAATGTCTGTCGTTATCCGTAAACTGGTCTGCCAGCGGATAGAGAGGAAATAGCTGCGGCAATCGCCGCGCCCGCCTTGCGTCATAGTTGTTCATACCGACTATGTAAAACACTAGCTTCAGTCGCTTCAGGTGGCGGTTGAGAGTGTTTTGATAGTCGGACTCTGTTTGGATTACTTCGAATCCATTTGTAGCGCGAACTCGGTCGACGGGAATGGAACTCAAATCCGCATTCAAATAAAACCGCCAACGGGCCGGGGCTTCACGATACCCGGCGATCACAAGGTATAATCTGCAATAGTTGAATCTCGCCCTGATGACTCCCGCTGCCGCTGCTCTCTCTTCGAACTCCGCTTTAGAGAGAACTTCGGAAATAATGCAGTTGGTCAACAGGCCCGGCAATTCGTAGGTTTTGAATCGCTCTTGCGGATCATCAACGGTCGTATCGATCACGGCGCATTCCAGTTCGCTTCCTCCTCGAAAACTGCGTGCCTGATCGAGGATGCATTCGTCATCCTGGCCTTTACCGCCTTTCAAATACCCTCTCATTATTCCCAGTTTCACATTTAGATCGAATCCATAAGCCCGCTCGTAATTGGCGCGAAGGTCTTCACGGATGTCAGCATAAGCATCCTTTATTTGAGGCTGACCAAGCGAATAGTAGATGTGAGCGGATTGCAAACCGCCCCAACGCTGCGCGTAGTTCTTGAAATCGTTGACAGGTGGGTAAACTCGCTCATCGCGCAATATTTCAAAGAAGCCTTCCCGGTCATAGACCTCTCCATCTCTCAGCATCGTTGCATTCGATTCTTGATCGGGTTTCTCGAACAATCGCTCGTGGATGAATTTCGGGATGAGGGCGTAAGCTTGAAAAACTTGAAAGGGAATGTGCTCCCCTTCCGGTCCCAAGTACCCATCGTGACGGCCGAGGCGTCCGAGCCTTTGAATGAAGCTGCCCGAATCAAGGGCCTCGAAGATAAGCAAGTTGATATGAAAATCCACGCCGATATCTATCGTGGAAGTCCCAATCAATATGTCTTCGTTCATAGACTCGCGGCGCTCTGCCTCGGTTGAAAAACCCGTGTTCTCACCTAGCGTGAGACCGTGTTTTTCAAACACCCCGCGCAAACGATTCACACAACGTTTGACGGCCCCGACTGAGTTCAGGATGATGGCACAGCGCGCGCCGGGATTGTCGCGGAAGAACCTGACGATAACATCTTCCGCATGTTCGATCACCCAATGTTCGGACGTGCGTTCCGGCCGAAGTGTGGCATCGAAAAACAGTTCGACCTGATGGGTGATCCGGCGATACGAGTTCAGGTCAAGTCCCTTTGACTCACCATCATAGACATGTTCATAATCACCCTCTACAATCCGGCAGTTGATTCCGGCCCGCTCCAGGTAATCCCCGAGTTGTGAAGACGGCGTGGCTGAAAGGAATAAAAACTTCTTACGGCCTGGTCCGGCGACCTCTCGCGTCAATAGCATGGCGTTCACTGCGCTGACGATTTGCGGAGCTTTGAAAATATGAAACTCGTCAAATACTATCAGGTCGAAATTATTAACGACGCGAGCGGACACTTTATCACGAGCGTCATTTCTCCTGAGATAATACCCGTTCATTATCAGGTGATATATGTCCGGGTTGGACAGCAGGATTTCGCTGTTCTCGATACGGCTCAACAAAGTTGTTTGTCGAGTCAAGTCATGCGTTTCGGCGTACTCGGTGAGCACGTCACTAGACAGCCGACATACACGGGGAGCGAAAATCGAAAACTCGTCTCTGTAATTCGACACCTGGCGCTCTTGATCTCGGCTCAATTCGTTTGTCGGATAAAGTCCGATAGTAGGGCGGCCGTTCTGCAACGCGGGAAGGTAAGCCGCCAGACTTTTGCCGTCACCCGTCAAAGCAGTGTTGAAGACGACTTCTACATCAGGATTTCCGATTAGCTGATAAGTTTTTAATTGATGTTGCGCGAGACGGCGACTGCCGATTGACCCGCCTTGTATATCCGACGATGCAAGCCTCGAATATATTTCTTTGAGAACTATCTTATTCATATACCAGTCCCTATAAATGATAGACGCCAAACGCCTCGCTTTTATTCTTAAAATTTTACTCTTTGCTAACTATCGCAATCTGTCCTCCATTCATACTTTCTTCAGTTATGCCAAGCCCGTTCCGCATTACTTTCACTTTTTCTCATCCTTTTCATAAATCCCGACCACGCGGCGGGCTATCTGGCGCGCCTCTTCTCTCAGCCATTCGGGTTCCTGTATCTCAGCCGTATCGCCCCACGGGAAGACCAGATACCATAAGACCTCGCGCGGGTCGCTTACTCGCAATTCCAATATCAAACTCCCATCGCCTCCCTCGTATATCCTCTGCGACTCGTGCCAGTGCGCCTCGCGTATGTAGCGCGCCGCCTTCGCCTCGAACCTTATACGTACACGCTCCGCAGGGCCGTCGCCCACCATGACGCGGAAACTGTGGCGGTGGCGCTCGCCGAAGTCGTAATCTTCTCTCATGGCAAAGTTCCCTACTCGCCCTATGACCTTCTTCACCCGGCTCACGCGCAACATGAGCACTCGCTTCTCTTCCAACACGTAAGCGTCCACATAGAGCGCCCGGCCTTTGAAAAAGATCGCGTAAGGGTCTACCTGTAACCTGCGCTCGCGCCCTTCCGAAAAATCGTCGTAGAGGATTTCAAGCCGCTCGCAGGCCTGCCGCGCTCGCCATAACGTCTCTAGCACCGCAGGCTCCACTTGAAACGTGTCCTGCATAACCACGTCGTCGAGAGCGCCGAGCAGCAGTTCCCGCAGTCGCCTGTCCGTGTTGGATACGATCTTGCGAATGGCGTTGACCGCATCGTAAGTCAGCGTGTGGTCCCCGGCCGCTGAAAGCTGCCTGACCGCCATCACGAGCGAGAAGGCTTCCCACCTCGAAAGGTCGAAGACAGGAAGATACGGGTCATCTTTTATCACCTGTCGCTTCAGTTTGCGGTCGTAGTCGAATGCGAACCCTAACTGTCTGAGCGCCTTTCGGTCCTCGAAGTATTGAGAGCGGCTTATCCCCAGGCGTCGCCAGAGTTGTTCGGGCCGCTGGCGCGGATTGGTCTTTATCTCGTTTATCAGGCGAATCAGCCTCACTATACGGCTGAGTCCCTTTTCATCCGATTCCTTCTTCATCGCAGCCCCAATTTACCAGCGCGCCCTCTCAAAGCAAAGCAGCGATTCACTGCTCGGTCCAATAACGAGTGGACTGAGCGCCGATGAAATGAAGTGAATTATGGAAGATTGACGGAAACCAGCCCCCTGCCGGTCCAGAATGAATACATTTATTGGCGGCGACCCATGACGGTGGGATTCGATATGTCTCACATAAGCATTACAGCTTGAGGAAAAGAGTCGTAACTACTCAGCCGCGCGAGCGGCTGTTGAATTTAGCCGGGTCTTTCAAGGCCCGGAACGGAGTCGAGCATATTTCGCGACGGCTGAAATCAACCAGGATTCAATCGTCGCTGACCCGACGCGTATCTAATGCCTCGATTTGCAGGCCGAAAATTCCCTGCCTAAATTCAGCCGTCCCTACCCGACGCGCGGAGGCTGAGTAGTTACAAAGAGTCTTTCTTGACTTGCCCGGTCTATCAATTCACCTGCCGTTTTCGACCTTCCCAATAGGGCGTGCGAAGTTCTCGCTTGAGTATCTTGCCCGATGGATTGCGCGGAAGCGTCTCAACGAAATCGACCGATCTCGGAGCTTTGTAACCGGCTATTCGCGCTCTGGCGAATTCTATGATCTCTTCGGCAGTGACCTCTGCGCCCGCTTTCTTCACGACTATGGCCTTGACGGCTTCGCCCCATCGGTCGTCGGGCACGCCTATGACCGCCACGTCTGCGACAGAGGGGTGTCCGAATATCGCGCTTTCGACCTCGGCAGGATAAATGTTCTCGCCGCCCGACAAGATCATGTCTTTTATGCGGTCGTGAATGTAGAGGTATACTGCGCGCGGCATGGAATGACAATTTTGAGTAGAGATACCATCGGCTTCCGCCCGCTGTGAGTTTCAGTTTTTGCCTAAAAAGAGTTGGCAGCAAAAGCAAGATACCATCGGCTTCCGCCCGCTGTGAGTTTCAGTTTTTGCCTAACTTCTGATGCAACCAAAGCGCCGCCATGGTCGGCGCACTCCAAATATGCGTTCCTCTT
>JAKEHD010000080.1 GCA_022615215.1 Blastocatellia bacterium | reverse complement strand
TCCTTCCGCCTTCATCCTTTCCGAATCGCTCCCCTGCTCCTCTGCTCCTCCGCACCCCTGCTTATTCCGCGATGCGCAACGTCAAGATCACACTCCAGTACGACGGTACGGACTATCACGGCTGGCAGATACAGCCGAACGGCCGCACCATTCAGGGCGAGCTTACGCGAGCGGTTTCCTTGCTCGACCATCGTCAGGTGACTGTTCACGGGGCGGGGCGCACAGATGCCGGAGTCCACGCCGAGGGGCAGGTAGCGAGCTTTTCTATGGAGAGGGATTTCAGCCCATGTGAACTGCGCGATGCGATCAACGGAAATTTAGACCGCGATATTCGAGTGCTCGAAGCCGAGTTCGTCGAGAGTTCGTTCAACGCGCGCTTTTCGGCCCTAAGCAAGACCTATCGCTATCGAATATGGACCGCCGATGTCGTAAGCCCTTTCGTCCGCCGTTATGTGTACCATTATCGCGGCGCGCTCGACCTGGAAGCGATGCTTCGGGCGATGGAGCCGCTCGTGGGCACGCACGATTTCAGCGCCTTCACCGTAGCGAGTTCGGAAGCAGAAAGTCATGTTCGGACGCTTCACCGCCTCGACATCGAGTATGAAGAAAACGGCATAGCGATAATCATTGTGGCAGACGGGTTCCTGCGCTATATGGTGAGGACCATAGTCGGGACCATGATAGATGTCGGGCGGGGGCGAATACCTGCGGCAAACATGGCTGCCATACTTGAAAGCAAGGACCGCGCTCGCGCAGGGACTAGGGCTCCTGCCGCAGGGTTGACTTTGATGCGAGTCGACTACTAAGATGAGCACCTTGATGATGACCGTGCATGCGCGAGTTTGATGGGGCTTGGTTGATCGGATAATCGAGAGTAATGAGCAATGACATTCTCAAAGAGTTTGAAGATGTAATCCAGAGCGGTTCCAGAGACGAGTTCCTTCTCAGACAGATAGACCCCGCCCGGCTTCCATCTCACATAGCAGTGATAATGGACGGCAACGGCCGCTGGGCCGCTCGACGCAATCAGCCTCGCGTGGCCGGGCACCGCGCAGGGGCCGAAGCCGTGCGCGCAACCGTGGACACAATGGCCCGCCTCCGAATTCCTTATCTCACGCTCTACGCATTCTCGACCGAGAACTGGAAACGGCCCCGGCTCGAAGTCGAAGCCTTGATGGGACTGCTCAGAGAGTTTCTGCGCAAAGAGGTGCGAAACCTCAAAAAGAACGATATACGTTTTCAAACCATAGGCCGCGAGGAAGGCTTGGAGAACGCCGTGAGGCGGGAAATAGATCGCGCCCGCCGCGAGACCTGTGAAAACACAGGGACCGTGCTCACGGTCGCGCTCAATTACAGCGGTCGCTCGGAGATTACAGAAGCCTGCCGGGGGCTTCTGGCAGAACTCCTTGCCGCAGGGCGCGCTCCGTCCGAGATAACCGAATTCGACATCGAACGCCATCTCTTCACGGCAGGCTTGCCCGACCCGGATCTCTTGATACGCACGAGCGGCGAGATGCGCGTATCCAATTTTCTGCTCTGGCAGATAGCCTACAGCGAGATATATTTGACCGACACGCTCTGGCCCGATTTCCGCCGCGCCGACATGTTCGAGGCCATAATCGAATTTCAGAAACGCGAGCGGCGCTACGGCGATGTCAAGACGGCCGATAAGAATTCCCTGATCGTCGCCAACATGAAATGAAGCGAATACTAACTGCAATCGTCGCGCTCCCGATTCTTCTCTACACGGTCTGGAACGATATACCTTACTTCTTCGCCGCTCTGACCGCTGTTGCAATCATCCTGGGGTTGATAGAGTTCTACCATCTTGCGTCGAAAGCGAGCCTGCAACCTTCGACCTTTTTAGGATATGCGGCTGCGCTCGCTATAGTCGCGTGCTTCGTCTTAGGGCGACTGGAATGGGTCGCGGCCGCGATGGCTGCGCTCGTCATCCTGTCGCTTGCTTCGGCGCTTTCGCGTCCCGATGAGATGAACAAGTCGCTTGCTTCGGTCTCTGCGACCGTCCTCGGAGTGGCTTACGTGGCGTTGCTTCTCGGGTGCCTTGTCGGAGTGCGTATGACGCCCGACACCGCTCAAACGTCCAAGCTCGCCGCAAAGCTGCTGACAATGTTTTTTGCGATGGTGATGTTGACCGACACGGGCGCTTACTACACGGGACGCTCGATTGGCCGTCACAAGCTCGCGCCGCGCATAAGCCCCGGCAAAACGATTGAAGGAGCGATAGGCGGATTCGTAACGGCCGCGCTTGTCGGCCCGGTTTGCAAATATACATTTTTCCCGGAAGTGCCTCTCCTGCATGCGATAGCGCTCGGCGCTTTGATCGGAATAATCGGGCAGATAGGCGACCTTGCCGAATCCATGCTCAAGCGCGGTTCAGAGGTGAAGGATTCAGGTAATATATTTCCGGGTCACGGTGGGATGCTCGACCGCACAGACAGCATAATGTTTTGCGCGCCCATCTTGTACTATTATTCCAGGTTGTTCATCTCAAACCTGTAGCGGCTTTCAGAAAGGATGAAGGCTTCATTCCAAGGATGAAGGCAGAAGGATGAAGGATGAAAAAGAGGAGGAGGAGAGCATTCCGAGTCCGCAATCTGCGGTAGTCTTAAAACGATTTCGCGGGCGACTGCTCCGCAATCCGCAATCCGAAGCCGTCATCCTTTACGGAAGCCGATCAGCACTCGTCGTTCTGATAGTTGCGGCGCTTGTGGGAGGAATCTATTTCGCGCGCCGTTCGGGCAGCGACCCCGAAGTCTATAGCAACGATTTCAATGTCTTCTATTTCGCCGCCCGCGAGGTGACGGAAGGGCGCGACCCTTATCAGAACTCGCTCGGCTCGTGGACGCCTTATCTTTATCTTCCCTTGCTCGCCGAGTTGATGATCGCGCTCGCATGGTTGCCGCTTCCCATCGCGGCGTACCTGTGGTTTCTGATAAGCGCCGCGACGGTCACGTGCGCCGCGTGGATGTCTGCCAGACTCGTAGCGCAGGATGAGATGCGGAGACACGGAGACGCGGAGACACGGGGACACGGAGAGTGGAGGACGCGGAGACTGACCACCGACCACCGACCACCGATCCCGCATAGATGGCTCAAAGACCCGGCCGCTCGGCAAATGGTGATTGCAGCCGGGTCTCTTTTGGTCGTGATTCGCTTTGTGTTCGACAACTTCGCTTACGGACAGGTGAACACTGTAGTCGCGTGTCTTGCGGTCGCGCATCTTTACCTGTATGCGAAACTCAGTAGCCCGACCGTAAGGAAGGGGGCCTCTATGCTTGCGTTCGTGCTTGCGGCTTCGATAAAACTCACGCCCGCCGTGCTCATCGCATACGCAATCGCAAAGCGCAGATTCAAATTCGCCGCCCTGTGCGCGGCGATGCTTGCGGCGGTGACGGTGTTGAGCTTTCTTCCTTTCGGAGCGCGAGGGGCGAGCGCGTTCGATACTTTCGTACACCGCACTATCAAAAACGAGCAGGGGTTCGACCTCGCCCATTCGGGCAATCAATCGCTGCGTGGCGCTATGGCAAGGCTCACTGAAGAGTCTGACGATGAGGCCCGCCGCCCGTCCAATTCCATTACGCTGATAATATCGATCGCGCTGCTTGCGATCTCTGTTTTTACTGCCGTCTTCGCGCGCAACGCGGTAGCGGCTGCGGCTCCGTTTTTCTGTTGCCTTGTATTGCTATCGCCTCTCAGTTGGAAAGCCCATTTCGTCGCGCTCATATTGCCGGTCGCTTATCTGATCTCTCAGGCGCTTGAGGCATCCGGGCGGCGAAGATATTCGATCGCCGCCGTTTTAATATCGGCGACGATTCTTTTCAATTTCACGAGTCCTAAAATAATAGGCACACATGCATCCGAATGGGCCGACGCGCATTCATTGGTCTTTGCAGGCGCGCTGCTGATATTTATTGCCTGTGTGTGGACGGCTCTCCGTGCGCGATTTGAAGAGGGCTTATGATGACGAAGAAAATCAACCATCGTATTGCACGGATTACACAGTGGAAGGCAGGGCCTTCTACAAAAGATTTCTTTCTTCCGTCTATCCGTGAAATCTGTGTGTGTAGAAGGCCCTGGCCTTCCACTGTGGTCAAAATGATGAGGGATGAAAAAGAAGCGAGCAGCTTTCATCCCTCATCCTTCATCCTTCATCCTTTCCGACCCCCCTGCATCCCCTTGCGGTCTGGCAAGCGGGCCAGCATGTTTGTTAATCTCAAACGTTGAGACCGCAGCGGAGATCATCCATTATGAGCACGAAAGAACGCACCGAGAGAAAAGCCGAAACAAGTTCCGGCATAGAGATGAAGACCGTATTCCGGCCTTCGGACGCAAGGGTGGATTACGAACGCGACCTTGCCGATCCGGGCGAGTTCCCGTTCACGCGCGGGCCTTACTCGACAATGTACCGCGGCAAGCTCTGGACCATGCGCCAGTACGCGGGGTATGAATCGGCGGCTGAATCCAACGCGCGTTATCGCTATCTGCTCGATCAGGGACAGACAGGGCTTTCCGTAGCATTCGACCTTCCCACACAGATGGGCTACGACTCGGATCACGAGATGGCTCGCGGCGAAGTGGGCAAAGTCGGCGTCGCAATAGATACGCTCGACGATATGGAACGACTCCTTGAAGGGATACCGCTCGATAAGGTCTCCACCTCTATGACCATCAATTCGACCGCTGCGATACTGCTTGCGATGTACATAGCGGTTGCGAAGAAGCAGGGCGTTTCGCCGGACAAGATTTCGGGCACCGTCCAGAACGACATACTCAAAGAGTACATAGCGCGCGGCACATACATTTATCCTCCGCGCCCGAGCCTTCGCATAGTGACAGACATATTCGCCTTCTGCGCCCGCGAAACGCCGCGATGGAACACGATTTCGATTTCGGGCTATCACATACGCGAAGCCGGTTCGACCGCCGCGCAGGAGGTGGCGTTCACTCTGGCCGACGCGATAACCTACGTGCAGGCGGCAATCGACAGCGGACTCGATGTAGACCGGTTCGCGCCGCGAATAGCCTTCTTCTTCAACTCGCACAACGAGTTTCTGGAAGAGGTTGCAAAATTCCGCGCGGCCCGCCGATTGTGGGCGCACATAATGCGAGACCGTTTTCATGCTCGTGACCCGCGCTCTCAGATGCTGCGCTTTCACGTTCAAACGGCAGGCTCGACCCTGACCGCGCAACAACCCGAAGTCAACATCATTCGCACGACCATTCAGGCGCTGGCCGCAGTCCTGGGCGGCGCGCAATCGCTGCATACGAATTCCATGGATGAAGCCCTCGGCCTTCCGACCGAGCACGCAGCGCGCATAGCGTTGAGGACTCAACAGGTGATCGGCTATGAATCGGGCGTGGCCGATACGGCGGACGTGCTCGCAGGCTCTTATGCGATAGAGCATCTGACCGGAGAGATCGAGCGCCTTGCCGCCCGTTACATAGAGAAGATAGACGAGATGGGCGGCATGCTTCGGGCCATTGAAACGGGATATGTGCAACGCGAGATAGAGCGGGCCGCTTATGATTATCAACGCGAGGTCGAATCAAACGAGCAGACGGTCGTCGGCGTCAATCGCTTCACACTCGATGAACCTGCTACCGTGCCCGTGCTCAGAATAGACGAAGAACTCGAACGCCGGCAGATCGACCGACTTGCAGGTGTGCGCGCACGCCGCGACCGGCGGCGAGTGAACGAGGCGCTCAACCTGGTAGAGCAGGCTGCGCGCACGGATGAAAACCTCATGCCTCATATAATCGAAGCGGTTGAGGCTTATGCGACGGTCGGCGAAATATCCGACCGCCTGCGCGTCGTGTTCGGAGAATACACGGGCGCGACTATGGAAGGATGAAGGATGAAGGATGAAGGATGAAACAGAGAGTGTACATGGTTTTCATCTTTATACTTCATCCTTTCCTTTGCGATGGAAGATAATATTCTCACGGTCAAAGGTCTCAGCGTAGAGTTCCGCATGCGGGCGGGCGTGGTGAAAGCGGCGAGTGATGTCGGCTTTGATATCGAACGGGGGGCGACGCTTGCGCTCGTGGGCGAATCGGGCAGCGGTAAATCCATCACAAGCCTTTCGATCATGCGGCTCGTTCCGCCGCCGGGCGAGATCGTTTCGGGCGAGATTCTGTTTAATGGCCGCGACTTGATGAAGCTCGACTCGGAAGAGATGCGCCGCCTGCGCGGGAGCGAGATAGCCATGATCTTTCAAGACCCTATGACCTCGCTCAATCCCGTTTACACCGTCGGCGATCAAATAGCGGAAGCGATCGAACTTCACGAACGCCTGCCTCGCTCTGCGGCGTGGGCCAGGACTGTGGAAATGATGGAGCGCGTCCGTATACCTGACGCCGCGCGGCGAGCGAAGGATTATCCTTATCAACTGTCGGGCGGAATGCGTCAGCGCGTGATGATAGCGATGGCCCTGTCTTGCAATCCCAGATTGCTCATCGCAGACGAGCCGACCACTGCGCTCGACGTGACTATTCAGGCCGAGATACTCGAATTGATGCGAGGTCTCAAGGACGACTTCGACCTTTCGATGCTGCTGATAACGCACGATCTGGGAGTGGTTGCTGAAACAGCAGACCGCGTGGCCGTTATGTACGCGGGCCGCATAGTCGAACAAGGCGGCGTGCGCGACATATTTCATAATCCGAGCCACCCTTACACGGAGGGCCTATTGCGCTCGGTCCCGCGATTGACTGAAGAGGGGATGAAGCGACGCAGGCTTGACACAATCGAGGGCACAGTGCCGAGCCTCCTGGATTTGCCGCGAGGGTGCGCTTTCGCCCCGCGCTGTCAATACGAGATCGCCGAATGCACGCAAAGGGACATCCCGATGATTACGGTGAACGGCGGTCACGGCTCGCGATGTATACGCGCAGATGTGGTCGGCGATGAAGCGGCGAAGACGCATCCTGAAAGATCGGGCCGCGCGCAAACGGCAGGGATTTGAGATGACCGCAAATGAGAATGGAACCCTGGTCGAGGTCCGGGGGCTGAAGAAATATTTTCCCGCGGGCGCTGCTCTGTTCGGTGTGGGCAGTGATGAAGTCAAGGCCGTCGACGACATAAGCTTCAGCGTGCGCAGGGGCGAGACCTTCGGACTTGTGGGCGAATCCGGCTGCGGCAAATCGACTACGGGCCGTTGCATATTGAGGCTCATAGAACCTACTGCGGGCCGGGTGATCTTCGACGGACAGGATCTTGGGGCGCTCGGTTCGGCAGGGCTGCGCCGTCTGCGCCGCGATATGCAGATAATATTTCAAGACCCCTTCTCTTCGCTCAATCCTCGCATGAAGGTCGGCCGGATAATAGAAGAGCCGCTCGTCATTCATCGCACGGGGACGAAACAAAAGCGGCGCGACCGCGTAGTAGAATTGTTGAAACTCGTTGGACTCGAAGCCGGACACGCCGGCCGCTATCCGCACGAGTTTTCAGGGGGCCAGCGCCAGCGAATAGGCATTGCGCGGGCGCTTGCACTCAATCCCAAGTTCATCGTGTGCGATGAGCCGGTGTCGTCGCTCGACGTTTCGGTGCAGGCGCAGGTCGTAAACCTGCTTCAGGATTTACAGGAGCAGTTGGGGCTTACTTATCTGTTCATCTCGCACGGCCTGAGCGTGGTCGAGCACATTTCGACGCGAGTGGGGATAATGTATCTCGGAAAACTTGTAGAGGTGGCACGGAGCCAGGACATATTCAATGACGCGCAGCATCCTTACACGCGCGCTCTGCTATCGGCCATACCCGTTCCCGACCCTGACGCGCGCCGCAAGCGTTTGGCGCTCGCAGGAGACATCCCTACGGCGATCAATCCGCCATCGGGGTGTCGATTTCGCACCCGCTGCCCTCTGGCCGAACCTCGCTGCGCCGAGACCGAGCCTCAGATGGTCGAGGTGAAACCGGGCCACTTCGTCGCCTGCATGGTCGTTGCGCCGGAGGGGAAAAAGTAGTAGTCTTCGGATTTGGATTTCCAGGTTTTGCATTTAGACAGTGAATCGAAGCCCGTTTGTAAAAAATTATGGCGCGTTCGGTTGCTCGCGTGTCATGAAAATCCAGGACGCGGCATCTCTATGCCCTCAGGAGATAAATACTATGAGTCAACCTGAAAACAGAATAGGAAACGAGGTTCCGGATTACGGAGCGCCTCAAGTTCAAGATGTTCCCGTGCAGCAAGAGCCTGCGCGCATCGGTCCCGCAGGCAGGCTCGTGGGCGTGCTGTTTTCGCCCGGCGAAACCTTCACCGACATAAACCGAAAACCGACATGGCTTGTGCCTATGATAATCGTTATGGTAATCACGGCGGCCTTCATGCAGGCTGTCAACTGGCGAGCGAATCCCAACTGGGACCGAATCACACGCGATCAGAACAGGCAGCAATCCGAAAAAAGCGGCCAGCCGATGCCGTCTGAAGACAATATTCAAGACCAGGTCAAAGTGTTTAAGGTAATAGGGAAGTATCTTCCTCTGGTCATCGCAGTTTTTGTGCCTGTAGTCTACCTCTTTCTCGCGGGCATCTTTGCGCTCGGTTTGATGGTGATGCAGGTGCAGACCACTTTTAAGAAGATACTGTCGGTCGTGGCGTGGAGCGGTGCCGCGATCGGACTGGTATCGTTTATAGTCAGCATTGCCTCGTTGATGGTAAGCGATGAGGAAAAACTCAGCCGGATAAATCCGCTCCAGGAAATCGAAATAGCTCCAACAAACCTTGGGGCGTTTTTGCCGTCGGATATGTCTGCGGTTATAAAGGCATTAGCGAGTTCAATCGATATTTTCACGATATGGCTGTTGATCCTCCTGACGATCGGGTTTGCGGCTATAGCCGGATCGCGAAAGGTGACTACGGGCAAGACCGGCACTCTGGTCTTCGGACTGTGGGCCTTCTGGGTCTTGCTTAAAGTCGCGCGCGCTGCTGTATTCGGCGTCTGAATGAATCCACAATATTGACGAAGTAATGCTTCACGCCGTTGGTTTATCGGGGAGCGGCTCGGTCGCGTAGAAGTCTTCATAAAATCTCCGCGAGTAGTCATCGAGCAATTGCTCGACGCGCTCCGCATCCGGCGATACGACGATTAGGCCCGCGTGGTGGTCTTTCCTGAGTCGCCAGACCACCTCCGGGTCGTCGTAAGGGGATGTGTCGGGATGCTCCTGCCGGGCGAGCGAGATTATTATCCCCGCGTAATCGTCGCGGTGATGGGGGAGTTTGTATGCGCGCTCGCCTCGGCCGATCTCTATCTTCGCCCACTCGACCCATAGATTGATCCCCGTCGCGGCTTCTATGAGATCGGCGAGATTCGCCCCGCCCACGCGCGCAGCGGTCTCAAGAAAATAGAATCGCCCGTCGTCGCGCCCCTTTATGAATTCCGTGTGAGTGACGCCGCGCACAAGCCTGAGCGCCGCTATCAACTCGCGGTTGAGCGATGCAAGCCTCTGCGCGTCTTCAGAGTGGCGCGAAATCTTGCGGCTCGTAAATATGCCGCCGCCGTGCGCTACGGCCATAGGCGGATGGCCGTACTTGTGAGGCACTTCGAATACCACCTCGCGCTCGCTTATGATCGAATCTATGTGATAGATATCTCCCGGTATGAACTGTTCGAGTACGTAAAAAGACTGGCGGTCGCCGAGTTCGTCGAGCAATGACCATATCTGATCGGGGCGCTCGGCTTTTTTGATTCCGATGGCCGCAGCTTCGGACCTCGGCTTGAGCACCCAGGGCGGAGGCACGCGCTCCATATACCGGCTGATGGCGTCGTAATTGAGAACAGGGACGAATTCGGGCACGAGTATGCCCCGGCTCCCGGCCTCCGTGCGCATGGCCAGCTTGTCGCGGAAATACCGCGCCGTCGTATCGCCCATGCCGGGGACGCGAAGGTGTTCGCGCAGCAGGGCGGCCGTCTCTACATCATAATCGTCGAGAGGCACTATGCGGTCTATGACCGTGGAACGGGCCAGATAGCTTATGCCTTTTATAATGTCTTCGCGTATGGAGATGTTTGGCATGTAAAAAATCTCGTCTATCGCTTCTCGCGGCCAGTCGGCCCCGGCCAGCGACTCGGTAGTCACAAGGATCACGCGGCACCCCTGGCGCTTGCACTCGCGCAGGAAGTCAGCGCCTTTTTCGTAGCTTGCCAGACAGAGGATCGTAATGGGGGATTGGTCTGTCACTTCGCACGCTCCTTAAACCCGTGAGATGGCGCACACTCAGCTATCAGCTATCAGCCATCAGCTATCAGTGTTCAGTGATCGGTGGTCAGTGGCCAGTAATCAATCAATACTGATCACGCATCACGCATCACGACTGAAAGATTTCTTTCTTCGGCGGAGATTATACAACTCTTCGACCCGGCCCGCGATAGGCTGATCGAAATAAACTTCCCGGCGATGAACGATTGCAGCCTCGCCTGTTTGCCTTGTCGGTCGAAGGTATCGTCGGCGATCACTTTGACTATAAGCGAATGAGACCAATAGAATGCTTATTGGAATGATCGCCGTGCGGGCGATTTTTTATAGATGCGCATCGCATTACTGACAGCCCTTATCATAACGATTGCCTCTGTCTGCTTTTATACGGGCCGGGCGAATGCGGCTTTCGTTTATGCCCGGCAGCAAGACCGCGCCAAACCCGAAAAAGCAGAGAAGAAAGCAAAGCAAGAGCCTTTAGCCGAAGGCGGCGCAGTCTCGACCTCGCGCCTTGCGCTTCCTTTCAAACGCTCCTGGCAATACCTCACCCGTAGCGCCCTTACGCTCCCGGCCACGCTCGACGGCCCGCGAATCTATCTGCCGCTCGCAGGGGGCCGCATAGTCTGCCTGGACCGCGAAACGGGCTCGCTTATATGGTCGACCGAGCTTGGCGGAATCATCACCGCTCCTGTTGCAACAGGAGAAGAATTCATCTACGTCGCCACGCGCAAGGTCAATGAGGACGGGACCGAAGCCGGGGCTTCGCTCAGGGCGATGGACAAGGCTACGGGGTTGACCGTCTGGGCGCGAGACTACGCGCGACCTTTCACTTCGGCTCTCGCGCTCGGACGGGATCTCATCTACGCGGGCAGCGCGGACGGGGCTTTCTACGCCCTGTCGACAAGCGGCGGAGAGATCGCCTGGAAAGTCGAGACACAGGACGTGGTTCGCGGGCACGCACTTATAACAGAGAAGGCTATCTACTTTGGCAGCGACGATGGCCTGTTGCGCGGAGTCGCTCCCGAAAGCGGGCAGGTGATGTGGAAGTTTCAGACCGAGGGCAAATTGATCGGTCGCCCCGTGATCGATGATAAGGCCATATATTTCGGTTCGGGCGACGGCTTCGTTTATTCGGTCGAACTGGCTACGGGCAAGTTGAGGTGGCGCTCGCGCACGGGCGCTGCCGTCGTTGCCTCGCCCGCGCTCATGGGCGACCGCGTGATAGTCGGTTCGTTCGACAATTTCGTCTACGCGCTGTCACGTAGAAACGGAGATCGTTTGTGGAAGAGGCGGTTCGACAATCGCATCGCCGCCCCTCCCATGGTCGAAGGCGACGCGGTTATGATCGCTCCATTGCGCGGAGATCACGTTGCAGTCTTTCTCAGCGCCGACGGCAGGCGCGTGAACTTCTACCGGCTGGACAGGGAGTCGGAGATCGTAGCCGAACCTGTTTTCTCGGATGACACGCTCGTGATTGCTACAGACAAAGGGATCGTCGTCGCCGTGACCGCGCAGCAGGTCGATGACGACAAGAGCGCGATAAGGAAGTGATGGGCGGCTGCCCTGTTCGTTAATAATGGGGCAATCGCCGCAGTGCCTGAGACGCACTCCTGCTGTGCTTGTATAGTCTTTCGGCACTGCGGCGATAGTATCGGATTCAGGCTGGGGAGCTTAATCCGATAGGGGCAAGGGGCAGGGGGGCGGCAAAATATCTATGAAACCTGTATTGAAAACCTGTTTAACGTGAGCTTCTTTTATTATCTTCCGTCTTAACGTGAGCTTCTCAACTGTCGTCCGTCAATATAACAATTCGCGTTCCACAAATTGCCGTCGAGCCGTATCGACGGAACAGACCTTGAATCACATCAGTTACGCGAAAGCGCGCTGATCGAATCAAAAAGCGATTCGACCACAATGAATGAAAGAAGTCGAACGATATGAATTACATTGACCGAAATAGTGATAAATGACACGCGATAGTTTCTATGCAGGGGGACATGGAAGGATGAAGGATGAATCGCTCTCTTCACTTCGCTTTTCATCCTTCATCCTTTCCGAATCGCTCCGCTGCTTTATTGCTCGCCTTTCGAACTGAATGCGTAGACGAGGCCGAAGCTGAGTCCGCTTTGTGCCTTGACGAGCCGGTCGACCGGCTTGATAAAGAAGTTCTTGTCCGAGAAGTCGCGCCGGTACTCGAATCGAGTGATCAGGCCGTTGCTGATTTTCTGCTCGCTCGTGAAGGTGAAGTCCTTGAGAGACTGTCTCTCTCCGGTCGTAAATCCGTCGTGGTCGTCGTACCATTCGAAGCGCGGCGCAAACGCAAGCCATCGGTTCGCCTGTATGCGCGCGTAAGCGGCTATGCCCTGCCAGTACACTCGCGCGCCCGCCGCCCTGTCGAGACCATAATCGTAGTTGGTCATAAGCGAGAGTGTCGGGTTGACCTCGTAGCTGACTATGGTGTCCCACAGATGCCGGTAATCCTCGTCGTTGCCGAACTGCTCCGGTCCCGTCATATAGCTCTGTGTTACGGAGAGCTTCGCATCGGGCTTCACGGCGACCTGCACTCCGTAAGATTTCCGGTCGTTGTTATCCACGACGTTGTTCCAGCCGTTTACGAGAAAGCCGCTCACGGAGAATTTGTCGCTGACCGGATATGTGGCCCTCACGCCAAAGTGATAATAGGGTATCGCCAGAGCGAAGAGCAGCGAGCGCGAATAATTCCAGTTGCCGCTCGTCTCTATGACCTCCGCTCCATGCGGAGTGACGAACTTCCCTACGTCGACCTGCAACCCTTCGCCTACGGGCGCAAGATAGCTCAGGTACGCCTGCTGCAAATGATTGAAGGTGTCGAGTCCGCCCGGCTCCGAGGAGTGGACTATCTGAGTCGCGGGACCGAAATCGAGGTCCATTCGAAAGCCCAATCTGTCATCCGGGGTCGCCTGTTTTTCAAGCGCGATCTCGGCCATATTGAAGCTGAACTGATTGTGAAGGGTGTCGAAATTGCGCAATTGAATATCGCCATCGGGGCGGTTGAAGTTGTAGCCGTAGTATGCGTCTACGAAGCCGCTTATCTCCGTGCCCTGAAAGAAAGAGAGGAACCCTCGATTCTTCTCGTTCTCTTTCTGAATATCGGCCACGTCCTGCGCGACGGCTTTCACGGCCTTTTCGGTCTCAGGGTTTTCTGAGTCAGGTTGTTTCAACTTCTCTTCCAGTTCCTTTACGCGCTCCTCCAATCGCTTGATCGTCGCCAACATCTCTTCAAGGGCCGCACCGTCGACGGACGGCTTATCTGAAACCGGGACCGCGCGCCCCGAATCGCGAGCGAGCGAACTCTCTTTGGTCTGCGTGGACTGTTGCGCCATAGCGGTTCCCACAGTCATTACACCGATCAACAGACAACTCAACACAGCGAAAAGTTCAGTAGCCCGACCGTGAGGGAGGGCTTCTTTCCTGCCTGCACGATTATTAGTAGATAGCATTCTTCCACCTCCATACCTGCACAGCGCGCCGCTGCGGGAATCAGCCATCAGCTATCAGCCATCAGCTATCAGCTTTTAGGCTATAAACTGACGGCTGAAGAGCAGTATCCCCTTCGACAGCATGCTGTCAGCGCAAAGGCCGCGTTCCATCCTTCATAGCGCAATTGCTGCTATCAGCTAGAAGACTGAGGACTGATGGCTGACGGCTGACGGCTGAAGACTGATGGCTCGCTGACCGTGTTATTCAAGAACCTGGCAGGGCGTTTTCAGCGGGTTGCAAGCATAGAGATAGGCCGCTACACTGTCATTTGCCGCTGCTCAGGTAGCCAAAGGTAATCTGTGCGCGGACTGTGGGAAGGGCGTTTTGAGATGTGGTCGCTAGTCACTAGCTCAGAGCGCCTCCCACGATTAAGGCAAAAGTAAAATGTAAAAATGATTCGGTCCTTATTCCTTTTTCCTCGAATGCCGCGCATGCGTTTTCATCCGTTTCTCTCCATTCTTCTCTCACTTTTTCAAAGTCATGAAATCTCCATCGCTTTCGGCTCAGGAGTCATAGGAGCGGTGAATCCGGGATAGGCTTGCATGCCATGCTCGCCCGTATCCAGACCTTCGAGTTCTTCTTCCGCACCCACACGTATGCCGAGCGTCACCTTCAATAAAAACCAGACCAAAGAACTGCCGGCGACGGTCAAAGCGCATATCGCGACTATTCCAATCAATTGAGATAGCGTCTTTGCAAAACCGCCTCCGAAAAAGAGTCCGCCTTCCGATGCAAACAGCCCGACAGAAAGCGTCCCCCATACGCCATTGACCAGATGCACGCTGAGCGCGCCTACGGGGTCGTCTACTTTGACCGTGCGGTCGAAGAACAACACTGCGAAGACTACGAGTACCCCGGCTATGGCACCTATGAAGAACGAGCTTGTGAGGCCGACGGCGTTGCAGGGCGCCGTGATGGCTACAAGCCCGGCAAGCGTACCGTTCAAGATCATGCTGAGGTCCGGTCTCTTCAAAATCAGCCACGAGACGGCAGTGGCGAGCAAACATCCGGCGGCAGCGGCCAGGTTGGTGTTCAATGCGACCTTCGAGATCAACGCCACATCGGCAGCCATAGTGCTTCCCGGATTGAACCCGAACCAGCCGAGCCAGAGTATGAGAGCGCCGAGCGTGGCCAGGCTCATATTGTGACCGGGGATGGGACGAATCGCACCGCCCGTGCCGTACTTGCCTATACGCGGACCCAGGATGATCGCGCCCATCAGGGCAGCCCATCCTCCTACACTGTGTACTACGGTCGAGCCAGCGAAGTCCGCAAAGGGCGTCGAGAGCGTCGCAAGCCAGCCGCCGCCCCAGGCCCAGTGCCCGCCTATCGGATAGATGACGGCGACGAGTATGAACGAGAAGACGATGAAGCTTGTAAACTTGATCCTCTCGGCCACAGCGCCGCTGACTATCGTGGCGGCGGTCCCCGCGAAAACGAGTTGGAAGAAGAACTTCGCTTCCAGAGGCACTCCCGTCCAGCCGAGCGCCGAAAATACCCCCGAATAGGCATCCCCCATCGCAGGGCTGTTGTCCGGCCCTCGCAGCAACAATCCGCTCATCCCTACAAAGCCGTTGCCGTCGCCGAACATCAGGCCGAACCCGACGACCCAGAAGGCTATCGAAGAGATGGCGAAGACTATGAAGTTCTTTGCGAGGATGTTGACTGCGTTTTTCGCCTGGCAAAGCCCCGTCTCAAGCATGGCGAATCCCGCGTTCATGAAGAACACGAGGCAGGCTGCGATTATCACCCAAAGGGTATCGACTACGACTTTGGTCTCTACATCCATAACTTACTCCTCCGTTTTTTTAAGAGTTGAATTCCAGCTTTCCATCGAGCAGGTTTGACCACCGATTACACAGATTTCACATAAAGATTTCTTTCTTCCGGGCGAGGGGGTCATAATGCCATCTCGCCGCGTTCGCCCGTGCGTATGCGAATCACCTCTTCGACGGGAAGGACGAATATCTTGCCGTCGCCGAACTTTCCGGTCCTGGCCGTCTTCATAACGGCGTCAATGGCAAGGTCGACCATCTCAAGCGGCAGCACGACTTCTATCTTTATCTTGGGCAGAAACTCGACCTGGTACTCGGTGCCCCTATAGGTTTCGGTGTGCCCTTTCTGGCGGCCGAATCCTTTGACTTCGGTTATGGTCAAACCCACTACGCCCGCCTCCTGCAAGGCGCTCTTTACGGCGTCGAGCAGGTGCGGCCTGATTATGCATTCGATTTTTTTCATACCGCCTCCTTTGAAAAACAGTGGTCAGTGGTCAATGATCAGTGGTCAGTCCCGGTATCTCCATGTCTGCGCGTCTCCCACTCATCGCGTCCCCGGCTCTTTGGCAAGGGCTTCCAGCAATGCGCGCTCTATCCGAATCGTTTCGGTCGCGGCCAGCTTCTGCCCTGTGGAATCGGTCACATAAAAGATATCGAGCGCGTGGCCCTTCTCAGTGGCTATCTTGGCGAACGTGATGTTGAGGCCGAGCGAAGACATGGCGCTTGCAATCCTGTAAGCCAGGCCCGGCTCGTCGTCGGCGCGCACTTCGATGACTGTGGCTGTAGCCGATGCCTCAGCGTCGAAACGCACAGTGGAGGGCGCAAGGCATTCTACAGGCCGCGCCGCGTTGCGCCGTGCGCGGATGCCTGCTGCGCGATTACCTGTAGAGAAAACCGTTTTCGCACGACGGCTTGCCACCGCCGCAGCCACATCGTAACGGCCTTCGATCGCCGCTCTGAGGTTCTTTTCAATTCGCGGCCACATCTCCTCTCTGACCGGAAGATGAGTTCCGATCTGCGAGGTCTTGAATGTGTCTATCACTATTCCGTCTTCGCGCGTATAGAGGTCCGCGCTCAGTATGTTCATTCCCGAAGCGGTCAGCGTCCCGGCCAGTCTAGCGAAAAGACCTTCACTGTCGCGCGTGCAAATCGTGAGATCTGTGCAACGCATCTTCTCTTCGGTTCGCCATTCGGCAGCGAACGAGTCATCGCCTTTATGACTTATCAATCGAACGTGGCGCTTTATCTGTTCCGCGCTCGTGGCCCTCATATACCTCTCCGGCAACAATGCGAAGTGGCGCTCGACCTCGCTCGGCAAAAATTCATCCGCAAGTTCCCGTGTGACTCTCTCTTTGAGCGAGGCCGCGCGGTTTCTCCCCGTTGACTTGCCTCCTGTCATATAAGATCTAGCGCGGTCGTAAAGCTCCCAGAGCAGCGCACCTTTCCAGTCATTCCACACGCCCGGTCCCACGCCGCTCATATCGCCGTAGGTCAAAAGCAAAAGCATTCGGAGGCGCTTCATATCTCCGACTGTGGAGACGAACTCTTCGATCAATCTCTCTTCGGTGAGGTCTCGCCTCTGCGACAGGTGAGACATAAGAAGATGATGGCGGACCAGAAAGATCGCGTCGCGCTCGCCTTCGGGGTCGAATCCCAATCGCTTGCAGACGCGCTCGGCTACCGCCACGCCCCGCTGCACGTGGCCGCTGCCGCGCCCTTTGCCTATGTCGTGCAGTATCAGTCCCATATAGAGCGGCGCAACATCCGGGATTGCCGCCATCACCTTTCCGAATCTCGAAGCCTCCGCAAGAAAGAAATCTTTGGCCTCTCCCGCTATCGTCCGGTCGAGCGCCTCTACGGCTTTGAGAGTGTGTTCGTCGATAGTGTATTTGTGATAGAGGTCGTGCTGAACCAGAAAGGTTATCCGGCCGAATTCAGGCAGAAACCGGCCTAAAAATCCCGTATCGTGCATCATGCGAAGCGCCGCAGCCACCCGTCCCCTGCGGCGCAATATGTCGATGAAGGCCGCGCCCGCGTCCCGCGAAGCGCGAAAGCTGCGATTTATGAATCGCAAGCTGCCGCGAATCGCCACCTTCAACTCGTCGCTCAGGTCGACGCCCTCGCTCTGGGCAAGAGAAAAAATCTCCATCATACGCATGGGGTCGCGAAGTTCGCCGCCCTGTCCCTCGCGCATGAAAAGCCTTCGTTCTCTTATCTCGAAACTCGGCGCATCGTTATCGAGTGACCGATGCCTCATGGTGAGGTAGAGCGCGCCTTCCCTTCTCTCGAAGGTCGCTTTTATCTGTTTCGCGCGCGCAGTCGGCGCTTTGTCGGGCGCGGTCCCATCACACGAGTCAGAAAGCTCTCCGAGAAGCGGTGCAATTCGTGCGCGTGCTGATAGTATACTGCGCGCGGGGCAAAATGAAAATTTTTCCAGAGAGGAACGCTTATGTGGAGTGCGCCGCCCTTTTTCTTTCTTCAGAGATTTC
>JAKEHD010000526.1 GCA_022615215.1 Blastocatellia bacterium | reverse complement strand
TCTCTACTCAAAATTGTCATTCCATGCCGCGCGCAGTATAATCAGTAGTCTCGCGATCGTTCGTAGCTCATAAAGCGCCCATAAGCCTTCTCACACGTCTCACCGCGCGAAATGCGAAATACTTTGTCGAGTCTCTCAATCGTGACCGGCCGAAGGGCCTGGGACTCAGCCCCCGACTGCGCATATAAGAATTGAAAGTGTGTACGCAACTCCTGCGCTCGGAGGCCGAAGTCCGAAAAGTTATGCTGAAAGATATGGAGACTTCATCGCCGTTCTTCACCCAGTGCGGAGCCGTGACGGGAAAGTGGAGTCCCATTCCGGGTGTCAGTTCGAACACTTCGGCCTTCTCCTGAAACTCTTCCCTGAAGACCATGTTGCGATGTTTCGCGTTGATGCGGTTTTCCAGTTCCTCTTCAGAGAGTAGCGAGCGGTCCTCCATGTCGAAGATGTTTACAGTTTTCTTGCCGCGTATCTGGAGAAGGAAATTGTGTTCGGGGTCCAGGTGATAAGGCGTGACCGACCCCGGCGAGGTTATGAAAATGAAGCCTTCTCTCCTGCACATTCCCGGAGTTATAGGCTCGGTCAGTGTTTGGACTTCATCCAAACATTGATCAAGCAGAGATCGATACTCGGCCGTCTGTTCGACGAATTTCAGAACCATCCATGAACGGCAATTCTCTATGCGGCGTATCGTCTCCTCTACGGAGAGGCCGGTGTGAGGCGTCTGCTTCGGGTCCATATTGACGGGTATATCTCCCGCATTATATTCGACGCACTCTTCAGGCAGGTTCCTGGCAAGCTCGACCAGACGCGCGAGATCGAACAGCGGGTGATGCGCCAGGGCGTGGCCGATAACGAAGGGCTTGCGATCGAAGTCCGAGCGGAGGCGCTCGGCGTCGAGTTGTAGTAATCGCTCGCCGCCTCGCTCATGCAGGGGAGCAGGGGAGCAGGGGTGCAGGGGTGCGTCTGTGCAGGGGTGCAGGGGTGCAAGGGTGCAGGGGTGATTCTCCTCTCCTCTGCTTCTTTGTTCCTGTACTCTTCTAATATTTTTCACCTCTGCTCCCCCGCTCCCCCGCTCCCCTGCTTCCCTCGCGACGCTCGCCCGCAAACAATCTTTTGAGCCATCTCAAAAGAGGCATCGCCGATACGACGAGGTCTCCCGGCCTTTTGCCCGCAGAGACCAGAACCGTTTGTATGATCCTGCGATCAGGCCAGAGGCGGTTGATCATAATATGGTCAGGCACGGCGCATGAATCCATCCACTCGACATCGGGGATGCTGTGAAGGCGGCGGATATTTTCTATCTCCAATAGTATTCCGGGCGAGAAATGTGCATAATCTTCATCGAAAGCGATCTTGAAGGCGAACGATCCCCGTCCGGCCAAAAAATTGCACTTCATAGCGACCGGCCGTCCATCGACGCGGGATGCCAGGATCATCAGTCGCCCTCTGCTATGCGCTCCTCGCGCTGCGTCTATGAAAAATTTTCTATACTCTTCTTTGGAGGCGAGAGCGCTTCCTTCGGCTCCCTTCCAACCGCTGCTCTCGACTCGAAGGAATTCTTCAATACAGATACCAGGGTCTTCGTCGAGTTCGAGAGTCGTGTATTCGAAGCGCCCTGTCTCGGATAATCGCCTTTGCTTGCGATTCAGGTCTTTCCTGTGCCCGCGAGAGACTGCTCGGCGCAAATAGGTATCGGCATCCGTGGCGGGCCGAAACATAGCGCGCGCATAGCATTCTGATATGTAAGTCAAGCTTGAGTGATCGTGGAACCGGCTCACGAGCAGGCGTTGGAACGGCCCTTCGCCCGCGATGAAGTTAAACTCCATCAAGGGGCAGGGGTTGGAATCGGAAGCCAGCCAGTCGAAGAAAGCTGAAAGAGACTGCTCGGCGCAGTCGGCCCTGATGAGCGGCGTCGAAAGGAAGCAAAACAGATGCTTCCACAGACTGAGGGCCTTGACCGGTATGCCCTTGTAGCGCGATCTTCGTTCGAGCGGAAACAACCCGCACAGCACAGGCGGCCTCGATGGTTGCGCCTCGTCGGAAGCAAATACCAGAACGATTTGCAAATCTTTGTCCCGTCCGAAAGAGCGAAGCGCGGGCATCAACATCCACGATTCATAAAAGGGATTCGGCTCAAGGGCAGTAAGGGCCAACTCTTCCCACGCCTGAAGGTGCTCTTCGAGGTCCGCGAAATCGTTTATGACCTTTACAGACATCCGAAGGCTTTGCCCGACGCGGCGCGCGTGAGGGTCAGGCTTTGTGAGAGAGTCGGCTTTCTCACTATCTCCGAGCGATGAAATTTTAGAAACAGGACGCATAGCTCTTTTTCAATTCCCGTCATCCTCAGCGATTCAGTCAAACCAATGGCCGCCGCCTCGACAGGCTCAATCTATATAAATGTCTATTAGTCCGCAAAATTTACAGCTATCAGCCATCAGCCATCAGCTAAAAGTTTCGAACCACAGATTACACAGATTTCTCAGATATAAAGTTCAGAGTTCAATCTTCAGGTTGCTGGCTCTCGAATCAGGCAAGCTAAAGCTTGAACTCTGAACGGTGACAGATATTTTCTGTGTTATCTGTGTAATACGGTGGTTGAATACCGTCCCTGATGGCTGATAGCTGACGGCTGACGGCTGATGGCTGATCCGTCATCAGACGACTACGATTGAATGCGCTCCTCGCTCGGTCACTCGACCGATGATGGCAGCGTCGGGGTAAAATTCGTTGAGTCGTTCTACTAATGTATGTGCTTCAGGAACGCTTATCGATATCAACAGCCCGCCCGCCGTCTGAGGGTCGTAGAGCAAACAGTTGAGTTCCGTGCTGATGGCGGGATTGAGTTCTATGTCATCGCCGACGTAAGCGCGATTGGTCTTATCGCCCCCGGTTACAAGGCCGCGCCCGGCAAGTTCCAACGCGCCCTCAATCACAGGCACGTGGGATGAATCGATTTCAATCGTGACACTGCTCCCTCGCGCCATCTCCCATGCGTGGCCGAGCAGCGCAAATCCCGTTATGTCGGTCGCTCCCTTCACATCGAATTCGCGCATGAGGGCGGCGGCCTCGCGTCCTGCAAGCAGCATCGTGCGAAGCGACGCTTCGGCAACATCGGTCGGGGCTTTGTCGAATTTGATGGCTGTAGAGATGACCCCCGTGCCTATGGGTTTGGTCAATACGAGAGCGTCGCCCGGACGTGCGCCCCGGTTGGTGATGATTTTGTTCGGATCGATAGTACCCGTCACGGCGTAGCCGAATTTTATCTCCGGGTCGCTGACCGAGTGCCCGCCGACGAGCGCGACACTGTTTTCCGTGAGCACCTCCAGCCCGCCGCGCATGATCTGACCGAGTATGGAGAAATCGACTCCCTTCTTTGGAAAACAGGTTATGGCGAGGGCCGTGATGGGCGTGCCTCCCATGGCCCACACATCGTTGATGGAATTGAGCGCGGCTATGCGGCCGAAATCGTAAGGGTCATCCACTATGGGGGTGAAGAAGTCGACCGTCTGGACGAGGGCCAGGTCGTCGCGCAGAAGGTAGACTCCGGCATCGTCCGCCGTTTCGATGCCGACCAGCAGATTGGGATTGTATGGTTGTTTCAGTTCGCCCAGAACCTGAGCGAGTTCGCCGGGCGCGAGCTTTGAAGCTCAACCGGCGCACGATACCATTTCAGTCAATCGCATCTGATTCTCCTTCGCGCTTCATTGATATTAATTGCGCGGCCGCGCGAATGAATACATTTATTGGCCGCGTCTTCGCCCGTCTGACGGGCAGTTATAATGACTGATGATTTTCTCACAAGCTCTCAGGTCGCTATCTGAAACTCGGTCTTCCCGCAGCCGGGACATGTGTGAGCCTCTTCGAGGACGCCGCCCAGGTCCGGGTCTATATGTTCGGCATCATCGAGGGCCGCGACCAGATTGAGCTTGTCTGCGTGATGATTCATCTCCATTTCGCAATCGGCGCACATCATATTGCTATCTCCGTTTGAGGAAAAATCGCATAAAGATTTCTTTCTTCGTGTACCCTTCGTCTTCCTTTTGAAATCTCAACCGCCACCGTGTATATGATCCAATAGAAGATCAATCCTGCGATATGTTGAGCCGCCCGTATCTGAGCACCTTTGCCATCCAGATCAATTCTTTCAGGAATTTATCTATGCGCCTGATGTATGCCTCGTCCAGGAGCTTGCCATCGGAATCGAATATGTTCTGGACCGAAGAGAAATTCCCGTCCCAGAATATCGTGACCAGCCCTAGCTCTCGCATAACGGGGAGCAGGTTTTGAATCACGCGCGTGCCGCCGAAGCTGCCTGCCGAGACGCCGCATATACCGACCGCTTTATGTATGTACTCTTTCAGGTTCGTGTCGAGCGCGTGCTTGAGCAGACCCGGATAGCCGTGATTGTATTCGGGCGCGACTATTACGAGCGCATCGGCTCGCTCGACGGTTGCCGAAAACTTCGGGTCTTTAATCGTTTCGCCCGCGTCGCTCGTGGGAAAGTTCAGTTCGCGGATGTCGATGAGTTCGGTTTCGACGCCGTCTCGTTTGACCACCTCTTCGACAACGAAACGGGCAACGTGTTCGCTCATACGTCCCTGACGAGGTGTGCCCAGGATGACCGGAATAAAAAGAGATTGATCTGCGCTCATGCATCGTTCTCCATCGGTTTTATTGCGCCGCGGCTCGGAGCGTGGTCGCGTAATCGCGCGGTCGCGTAATCGCGCGGTCGCGTAATCGCGC
>JAKEHD010000525.1 GCA_022615215.1 Blastocatellia bacterium | reverse complement strand
GCCTGCGCGTAGTCGAAAATCAGCGCAGATTTCACGAGCCTACCACAACATATTGTGCTGACGATTCGGCCTCTCTACTAAATGAGCCGGTGAACGCTTACAAGATTTCTTTCTTACAGCCATCACAGTCTTCATTCTGATAGCTGATAGCTGATAGCTGATAGCTGATAGCTGATAGCTGATAGTGGCACGCTGACCTTTTTTCTCCCTGCGATGTCGGCGAACGATCTCTACAGCATCTTCTTCGCGGTAGCCGCATAAAGATTCCTTTCTTGTCGTCCGCGCATCTCGTCGAATCTCCTCGTCCAATTTCTGGTCTTCCAAAATTTCAAGGCACTCGCGCATACAGTCTGCGAGCAAGCGCGCCGGACTGCGCCCACGCTTCCGGGCTGCTTTCTGAAACTCTTCCCATAGCGGCGAATCCAAAAGAGCATCTTTTGCCATACCCGATACTATACCCGATTTTACCCGATTCCGTTCACCCTCGATTGAGCAGTCAACAGGGCTGTCGCGGCGCTCAAGAATGCGCCTGAGTTACAGAAGCGAAAGATCGCACGTTAGTGACACGTCTCTTCACAGCACGTCTCTCCACGCAAAGCCTCTATGCCTTCTTTTACAATGATCGGGACCATAATGAGGGCGGCTACGGGATCGGCCCACCACCAACCAAAGAGCGCATTCATTAGCAATCCCCCGAGAAGAATCGCGGATAAGTATGTGCAAAGCTCTGTCTGTTTGGCGTCCGCAGCAAGCGCACCGCTCTTTATCTGTTGGGCGACTTTCCTTTTAGCGCGGACGAGCAGGGGCATTATTACAAGGGAAGCAGCGGCCAGAATAATACCTGGCAGGCTTTCATCGGGCGGCTCGTGCGCTACAAGCGATTTGGTCGAACCGTAGGCCACATATATCGCGAGCGTCAGAAAGCAAACGCCGACAACCCGCAAAGCGATTGCCTCTATCCGTTCACGGCGAGTTTCGTCCTCGTCGGCATACAACCTCCAGAGCAATGTTGCGCCTGATGTGACTTCGATGATACTGTCAAAACCGAACCCAATCAGGGCTATGCTTCCGGCAATCAACCCTGCAATGACTGCGATCAGTCCTTCCAGACTGTTATAGGCGACGGTGAAATACTCCAACCTGCGGCCACGCTTGATGAGATCAGCACGGTTCTTTCCTGCGATATGGACTGCTTTCATAATTTCACCTCGACCGAAATCCAACGCTTCGATCAAGAGAATAAGCGGAGGAGCCGACATATCCACCCGCCACGCACACGTAGCTTTTGCAAAGACGCTTCCACTCCCAGATGGAGCAGCCGCGGAAATATCTCTGCCTCGTCCAACTGTGACTCCGCTTCTTTATGGAAGCGCACGAACGCTTCAGCCGTCGCATCCTCCGCCGCAGTTTCATCGGCAAGCAATCGAAGGCACAGTGAGTAAATGCGTCCGCCATATTTGTTGTAGATTGATTCCAGCCGCGAGCTTTCCAGATCGCTTCCATCGCCAGGGTCGCTCGCAACCGACGAGCCTGTTTTGTAAATCATGTTCGCCATCTGTTACCTCTCAGGCGGCAGATGCCCAGCCTGCGTAGCAATTAACATACGGCTACATAGACCGGCATCATCTCAATATTCAACGCGCTCGCGCTCGAACCATCTGTAGAGCGTCGGCAGTATAAGCAGCGTCAGCAGCGTCGAGGTGATGAGACCTCCGATAACAACCGTCGCAAGCGGGCGCTGCACTTCAGCGCCTGCCGAGGTGGCAAGGGCCATCGGGACAAATCCCAGGCTCGCTACAAGCGCCGTCATCAGCACAGGGCGCAAGCGCGTCTCAGCGCCTTCGATCACCGCTTCCTGAACAGATCGTCCTTCAAGTCGAAGCTGATTGATGTAGCTCACCATCACGACGCCGTTGAGAACCGCCACGCCGAAAAGCGCGATGAAGCCGACACCTGCCGAAATCGAAAACGGCATTCCTCTGACCGCAAGCGCAAGCACGCCGCCGACTACCGCGAACGGAATCCCTGTATAAATCAGCATCGCCTGCTTCACCGAATTGAAGGTAGAAAATAGCAGGACGAATATCAGGAAAAGCGCCAGAGGGACCACGATCAAAAGCCGGGCTGATGCGCGTTGAAGATTTTCAAACTGCCCGCCCCAGGTGATGTAATACCCGGCTGGAAGATTGACCTGATTTCCGATTGCGGCTTGCGCTTCTTCAACGAAGCTCGCAATGTCGCGCCCGCGCACATTCATCTCTACGACTATGCGGCGGCGTGTGTCTTCGCGCGAAATCTGCGCCGGTCCCTCGATGAGCGATATATCGGCAAGTTCGGATAGCGGCACTCGAACGCCGCTCGGAGCCGGAATCAAAATGTTCTTTATCGTTTCCACATCGCGGCTTGCCGGGTCCGTCAGCCGAACGACCAGATTGAAACGCTGCTCGCCTTCATAGACCAGACCTGCCTGCTTCCCGGCCACAATGGATTCCACTATGTCGTTTACATCCTCGACATTGATTCCATAGCGGGCGATGGCGGCGCGGTTGGGCTTGATCTGAAGCTGAGGCAATCCCGCGACCGCCTCGACCTTTACATCAGCAGCGCCCTCAACTCTACCCGCAACGCGTGCAATCTGGTCAGCCGTTTTCTTGAGAGTATCCAGGTCATCTCCGAACAGCTTGATTGCAATATCTGATCGAACGCCTGCAATAAGTTCGGCTACGCGTAGTTCAATGGGTTGCGAAAAGCTGAAGACACCATCCGGCACGTTTTCTTCCAATGCTTTTGACACCTTCTCAACCAGTTCTTCTTTGGTATGTGCGCTCGTCCACTCAGAGCGTGGTTTGAGCGCTATGTAGATATCACCAGACTCCACTCCCATCGGGTCGGTTGCAACTTCAGCCCGCCCAATCTTCGTCACCACCTTTGCAACCTCTGGAAAGGTACGCAGAACGCGCTCCGCCTCTGAGTAAGTGCGAATAGATTGTGACAGCGACACGCTCGGAAGCAGCCGTGATTCCAGCGCAAGCGCGCCTTCGTCAAGACGCGGGACGAACTCAGCGCCGAGAAATGGAAAGACGACTCCGCTCACTATCACGAGCGCCGCCGCAACAACTATAGCCTTTGCTCGGTTCTGCATAACGAAGGCGAGCGTCGGGCGGTATAGCCCCTTCGCGTAGCGAATCAGCGGGCTCTCTTTCTCCGACACCTGCCCGCGCAACAGGAAAGTCATTGCAGCGGGAATATATGTCAGCGAGAGAATGAGCGAGCCTAAAAGCGCGAAGACGACCGTGAGCGCCATGGGTTTGAACATTTTTCCTTCGATGCCCGTGAGGCTGAGTATCGGCAGGTAAACTATCATGATGATGGCGACTGCGAATACCACGGGGCGGCCCACTTCCAGGCATGCATCGAGGATCGTCCGTTCGGGCGGCTCGTGTGATCCTTCATGTTGCGCTTCGGCTCGCCGCCGCACAGCATTTTCCACCATCACCACAGCGCCGTCGACGATCAATCCGAAGTCGAGCGCGCCCAGACTCATAAGGTTTCCCGACACATTGAAGACGCGCATAAGTATCGCCGCAAAGAGCATCGAAAGCGGAATGATGCTCGCTACCAGAAGCGCCCCCCGCCAGTTGCCAAGCAAAAGGATGAGCACAAGGATGACCAGCGCCGCGCCTTCGATCAGGTTCTTTGCGACGGTGGCTATGGTGCGGTCAACCAGTTGGGTCCGGTCGTAGAACGTCACAAGCTCGACGCCTTCCGGCAGGGTCTTCCTCACCTGCTCGACGCGCTCTTTAGCGTTCTGCGCAACGGTGCGAGAGTTTTCACCTTTGAGCATCATCACTATTCCGGCAACGATCTCGCCTTCGCCATCCGCCGTCACCGCGCCCTGCCTGACGGTCGCCCCCGTCACCACTTCGCCCAGGTCGCGCACATAAACGGGAATGCCTTCTTTGCCAGTCTTGACCACTATGCTTTCGATATCGGCGACAGAATTCACAAGGCCGATGCCGCGCAGCAGGTATTGCTCCGCGCCATGCTCTATGTAAGCGCCGCCGACGTTTGCGTTATTACGCGTGACGGCCTCGAACACATCGTGCAAAGTGAGTCCGTAAGACTGGAGCCTCGATGGGTCGAGCCGCACCTGATACTGCTTTTCCTGCCCGCCAAAGCTGTTGACTTCGGTGACTCCGGGCACGCCGAGCAACTGGCGGCGCACATTCCAATCTTGAATCGTGCGAAGCGCCGTCGCGTCATAGCCGTTCTTATCTGCTGCGCGGATTTCGTATTGATAGATTTCGCCGAGGCCAGTTGATATAGGCCCCATCTCCGGCGAGCCGATGGATTCGGGTATCTGCTCTCTCGCCTGCGCGAGCCGTTCGTTCACAAGCTGGCGCGCGAAGTATATGTCGACCGAATCTTCGAATACTACGGTGACCGCCGACAGTCCGAACTTTGAGACCGAGCGAATCTCTTGAACGTCAGGCAGCCCGCTCATCGCCACCTCTACAGGAAAGGTGATCTGCCGCTCGATCTCTAAAGGCGCAAGCGAAGGCGCAGCCGTCAATACCTGTACCTGAACATTGGTTACGTCAGGCACGGCATCAATAGGAAGTTGCTGGAAGCTGTAGATGCCCGCGCCGACCATAATGGCGACCATAAGCATTACGAGCAGCCGTTGCGTTACTGCGAATCGGATAAGTGAATTAATCATCAGTGTCCGTGCTCCCCCATCTCGCCTTTCAGCAGTTGCGTCTTGAGCGTGAAGCTTCCCTTCGTCACTATGCGGTCGCCCGAAGCAAGCCCGTTTATGACCCGATGGTATCCATCAACGACGACGCCGAGTTCGACATCGCGCGCCTCGAAGTGCCCCGGCTCGCCCTCCTTAGGTATGAAGACCACTGTGCGGTCGCCGATTCTCTGAATCGATTCCTCCGGCACCATCAATTCAACCGCCGCCGAATCATCATCAGCGACGGTTGCGAATCCCACTTCGACGAACATGCCCACCTTGAGCCGCTCGCCGGGATTTGCGACCTCTATACGCACGCGCGCCGTTCGCGTCTCTTCGTTGAGAATCGGATCGATATAAGTGACGCTGCCCGAGATCGCATCTACGCCCGGAGCGGCGGCGCGCACTTCGGCCGATGTGCCGACCCGCAAAAGGCCGATCTGCGATTCGGGCGCGTTCGCTATGACCCAGAGGGTAGAGATATCGGCGATGGTGAATAAGGGATTACCCGCCTCTATGCCCGCCCCTGCGTTCGTCATACGCTCGGTGACGGTGCCTGAGACGGGCGCTCGCAGCGAGATGAGCGAAGTATCGTGGCGACGCTGGTCCTCTTCCCCTTCCGACACGGGTGCGCCAAGCGCGCTCAATTGATCGCGGATATGCGCGACATCAACCTTCGTTGTATCAACCGCTGCGCGCGCCTCTGCCAGTTCGCGGTTCAGGGCTATGTTGCTTTGAAACTCGTATTCCGCGTTAGCGGTCTTGTAAGCCGTTTCAGCGGCGATGAGGTCTTTGCCCGCGCCCGCGCCGAGTTCGATCAATCGTCGAGTGCGTCTGAGATTGGCTTCGGCTTCATCGAGCCTGGCTTTGGCTTGAAGCACGGCGGCGCGGTTTTCCGCCTGTTGGACGCGCGCATAGTTGCGTTCGGCAACTGATAAGGCCGTCTCTGCTTCGTGAAGTTTGCCATGCATTTCAGCTATCTGGGGACTTGAGATGACCGCAAGCACAGCGCCTGCGCGGACCCGGTCGCCTATGACCGCGTGAACGCGCTCGACACGTCCCGACACAAGCGGAGTGACCTGCTGCACCTTCTGCTGATTTGCTTCAACAGTGCCGGGCACCCGCAACAACGAGACGGCAGGACGTTCGCTTACAGCGACGATTTCAATGCCTGCGGCGGCCATCGCTTCTTCTGACAGTTCGACCTCGTTGCCTTCGCCTTCGTGTTCACCGAGCGGCCCGGCTTCGCCCGTTTGCTGATTCCCTTGACGGGCGCTATCGCCACTCGGCCAGATAATCAAAGCGAGCGCGACAGCAAGAATGATCGCCGCCCCCGCGATGATTAAATTGCGATTTCGAGGCGAGAGGCGCTCGGTCCAGGCTCTAGCTGCAGAGCGGCGCGTGTCGCCATTTCCCGATTTCTCAAGAGGGTCGGCTTCATAAGCATTCGTTGAGGGATCTTTTTCATTTGCCATATATTTCCTCACTATGGATTGACAGCGCCTACGGCCGACTGCAAATCGGCAAGCGCGCGGTAGAGTTCAGCAAGCGCCTCGGTAAACTCGCGTTGCGAATCCAAGAACCGCCGCTGCTCCGTTAAAAGTTCCGTTACGCGGAATGCGCCTAACCTGTAGGCTTCGCGAATGGTGTTGACGTTCTGAATGGAGCGGGCTATCACGCCCTGCTCGAAGATCGAAATCGCCGCCCGCGCCGATTCGTAGCGTTTATAGGCGCTTTCGACTTCGGCTCGTATGAGTTGTTCCAGGAACTGGCGGCGACGCTTTGCCTGTAATATTGCAGCCTCAGCCTCGGCCTGCGCGCCCTGATTGCGATTGAAGAGAGGGATACTGATCGACACACCGAACGACACAAGACGGTCTTTATCGCGAAGCACGCCTATCGGCGTGTCATCGAACAATGAATGCCCGAATGAATACTTTGTGAATGCGGTAATATCCGGCCTCGCCTCAGCCTGGGCCAGGCGCAAGCCCGCTCCTGCTGCTTCCTCAATGAGACGGACGAGGCGCAAATCGGGCCGCGCGCTCAAAGCCGTCGCGACAGCCTCTTGCATGGAAGCGGCGGGGGCGGGCAGTGACGGAGTGGAAAATTCTTCTCTTAGCCGCAAGGGCTCGTTAAGCGGGATGCCCGCAAGGTTCTTGAGCCGCAACAGCGCCGCCTGCAACCTGCCTTCTACAAGTTCGCGCCGCGCCCGCACTCGATCAACTTCCGCCCGTATGAGACTGAGTTCGAGCGGGGCCGCGTCGCCTTCTGTGACACGGACCTCGACTATCCGCGCCGTCTGAGTATCTATGTCGCCGAGTTGACCTGTGATTTGCAACTCGCGTATCGCGGAAAGCGCGTCCGCGTAAGTCGCTCGCACCTCGGCGGCCAGCCGCCGCTCGCGGTCTGCAACTTCCGCTTCGGCGGCCTCCAGTTCTATCCGCGCAAGCTCTATGCGCCGATTCCGTTTGCCGAAGAGTTCGAGCGGCAGGGCAAAGCCGATGCTCGTTTCGCGCTCGCCTGCCGAGCCTGTGAATTTTCCGGTCGTCTGCTCGAAGTCGATAGCGGGATTGGGTCTGAGACCGGCTTGGCGGAGGCGGGCACGCGCACGCTCAATATCGAGCCGTGTAGCGATGAGGTCAGCATTTGCGGCAAGCGCGCGGCGAATAAGATCATCGGATGAAACGCCCTGTAATGGGTCAAGGTAGCGGGAAACGAATACGCTCACGCTTGCGCTTCCCGGAGAGTCAGGCAGTTGCGGGATTCGTGAATTGATTGGCACAACTTTGCGAGCGATTACGCCCTCTTGCTTCGCAGGCTTTTGCCCATAGGCGATTAGAGATGTCGAAGTAAGCATGAAGAGACAAAGACTGAACGGCGGCAGTAAAGCGCGCACTGATCTAACAAACATCATTGACCTTTCCTGATGCAGACCTCTTTCGGCCTGTGGAGGGACCAGCGCGCACAGTCAGGTGCTGCCAGCCATAGTTGCCGAGAGGCTTAGACTATTGCGCCCAAATGTGCGACGCGCTGATAAAAGATTCACACAGCCGCGCGTGGGCCGACATGCAATAGTCTAATCCTGTGCTACCGAGGTGATTATCGGGCAGGTCGTGGAGGGTGGAAGAGGCTTCGCGGCGGAGGCTTTGGTAGAAACGCCTGACTCTGTTCGCCGTGCGGCGCTGCTGTGGAAAGAATAGCTACACGCGCCTGAGCGCTGGGCGCTACATGCGCGCAGCAAAAGCAACACTCTTCATCCTGACAAGGTTGTGACGGGTCTTCCTTGTGAGAACCGTCTGATTCGGTTGAAGATGCCGGGGCATTCTCTAATGCGTGAGCGGATGCCGGGGTATCGGCTACAGCGGAACTGATCGCTTCATCACCGTAGGTCGACAGGCAGCAAAGGTCGGCCAGCAGAAATACGAAGAAGAAAACGGCAAGTCCGCGATTTATATAAACTGACTTCATTCACAAACCCGACACTCAGTTACGATGGATATAATGGAATGCCGAAGGGGGGATTTGAACCCCCACGACCTTTCGGCCATGCGCCCCTGAAACGCACGTGTCTGCCAGTTCCACCACTTCGGCAATTCTTTCGATTGTCATCCAACCTAAGCGGAAATATACTACTCACCGGGCGCAAAGAGTGTCAAGCGGGAGTTTCTGGCGATTTGCTTACAACAGACCTTTCACCTCAAAAAGTCCTTCGGGCGCTGCCCCGGTCGCGCGACCGCAGCATGACCCCGAACCAAATGGCCTCTGCGCTCGGTCTCACTGAGTCGCAGGAGACGATGCTCGGCGAATACCTCGCGGAGTTCGCCCGCGCGGGACTCGCATCGGTCAAGGGCGGACGTTACTGGCGCAAGCAGGCGGCGGGTCTCCTAATCGGCACGCTCAGAGGCACGAGGTCGGGCCACGCTTTCGTCTTGCCTGATGACGAAGGCGAGCGCCGTCAGGGCGACCTATACATAAGCGAGCGCGCGATGGGCGCGGCCCTTCACGGCGATAAGGTGATAGCCCGCGTCACAGGCATAACGATGCGCGGGCGCGAAGGCCGCGTCGAAGCCGTCCTGCATCGAGCTAATCCAACAGTCGTCGGGCGATTCATCAAGCTTGCAAAGCTTTCTTTCGTCTCGCCCATCGATGAGAGGTTCCTTTATGAAATATCTGTAGCGCCTTCGGATACGCTCGGCGCTGCGGACGGCCAGATCGTCAATGTCGAGATCACACGTCCTCCCATAGCCGGGCGGCCTCCATGGGGACGAGTGATCGAAGTGCTCGGCGACGAGTACGCGCCGGGCGTGGACATCGAGATCATAATCAGAAAACATCACCTGCCGCATGTCTTTCCCGCAAGCGCCCTTGCCGAAGCCGAAGCCATACCCTGTACAATCGCGGCAGAGCAACTGGCAGGACGCGCCGATTTGCGCGAGACCGTCACAGTGACCATCGATGGAGAGACGGCGCGCGATTTCGACGATGCCGTATCGCTTGAGGTGTTGCCGAACGGCCGCTACCGGCTCGGCGTGCATATAGCCGATGTGAGTTACTACGTGCGCGAGGGGAGCGCGCTCGACGAAGAGGCTTTTCGCAGGGGAACGTCCGTCTATTTCCCTGAGCGGGCGATCCCTATGCTGCCCGAAAGACTGTCGAACGGTATATGCTCGCTCAATCCGAAAGTTGACCGTCTCACGATGTCTGTCGTTATGGAACTCGGCGCTAAAGGGCATGTCATCAATTACCGGCTCACGCCTTCGGTCATACACAGCCGCGAGCGTATGACTTACACCGCAGTCAATGAAATACTGACAGACCCCGAAGGCGAAACGGCCGTGGCGTACTCGCACGTCCGCGATATGTTGCTCCAGATGCACGAACTTGCGCTCCGTTTGATCGAACGCAGGGAGGAGCGCGGCGCTATAGATTTCAATCTGCCCGAAGCGGAGTTGTTCTTCAACGACGAGGGAAAGATAGGCGGCATCGTCCGATCAGAGCGCAATATCGCTCACCGTTTGATCGAAGAGTTCATGCTGCTTGCGAACGAGACCGTAGCCGCTCACCTCGAAGGGCTTGGCGTGCCTGTGATCTATCGCGTTCACGAAGAACCGGATGAGTCGAAGGTTGAAGAGTTCGCAGAGATCGCCGAATCTTTCGGCCATAAATTTTCCATGCCGGGGCGCGTGCCTCAACGCGCCTGGCAACGCCTTGCGCGCGAGATTCGCAATCGGCCCGAAGAACGAATGCTCTCATACCTGATGCTGCGTTCGATGGAGCGGGCCAGGTATACGCCTCAAAACCTCGGCCACTTCGGGCTTGCAATGAAGACCTACACACACTTCACTTCACCTATTCGTCGTTACCCTGATTTGATCGTGCATCGCATATTCCCCCTCGATGTAGAAGAAGTCCGAAACACTGATGGGAGTGAGAAGCAGGATTGCGAACTCAACGCGGCCAAACGCCTGATAGATCGCTT
>JAKEHD010000524.1 GCA_022615215.1 Blastocatellia bacterium | reverse complement strand
TGTACTTTACAAACAAGCTCACCGCCAGGTAACGAGCCTGTCCACTGATTGCACGGATAGCACTGAGGGTATCTGTTTTTTATCTGTGTAATCTGTGTAATCTGTGGTTGGCCTTCGTATGTTGAAAGTGAAGATAAAAAAGAGACTGGGCGGCTCTGATAGAAAAATATCCTCGCAATCCGATGACGCGCCCGGCGCTTTCATGCTCGATGTGGAATTCGATGCGCCGCCGGGAGTGACCATACTTTTCGGCGCATCCGGCTCCGGCAAGACTACGACGCTCAGAGCGATTGCCGGGATAGTGCGGCCCGATTCGGGGCGAATAGTTGTAGGCGACCGGGCGCTTTTCGATTCCTCGCAAGGGATCGATCTGCCCATACGAGAGCGAGGGGTTGGCTACGTCTTTCAGAACCTCGCGCTCTTTCCGCATCTATCGGCGCTCGGCAACGTCGAATTCGGGCAGCCGTCTGTGCCGCGGGGGGAGCGGCAGAAGCGGGCGATGGAATTGATGGCGGCCCTGAGTATAGAGCACACAGCCCATCGCAAACCGCGCGATATATCAGGGGGCGAAGCCCAGCGCGTGGCCCTCGCTCGCGCTCTCTTCTGTCGGCCGCAGATATTGCTGCTCGACGAGCCGCTTTCGGCCATAGACGAGGCCACGAAGCTCGGCATAATCGCTGACCTGAAAGCGATCAATCGACAGCTTCGATTGCCCATTGTCTACGTCACTCACAGCCGGGAAGAGGCTGTAACTTTAGGCGAGCGCGTCATCGTGTATGAGCGCGGCCGCGTGACCTCCACAGGTGAGCCTCTCGAAGTGTTCGGCTCGCCCGTAACGGCGAGCATCGCCCGTTTGACGGGAGTCGAGAATATCTTCGAGGGCCGGGTTATGGGAAAAAATGAAGCCGGGGGCACGATGTCTGTCGAAGTAACAGATGGAGGGGGCGTGTGCCGTCTGGATGTCCCGTTCGGGCGAGAAGCAGCGGGCCAGTCGGTGAAGGTAGCCGTGCAGTCGGGTGATATACTCCTTGCTACCGAAGAGCCGCGTTCGACATCAGCCCGCAATATCCTGTGCGGGCGCATTGCGACGATCGAGGATAAAGGCAATCGCACGCTCGTGCGCGTCGCGAGCGGAGTGATGTGGAACGTGAGCGTCACTCGTCAGGCCGTAGAGGAGTTGAAGCTCTCAGCCGGTCAGGATGTGTGGCTCGCCGTAAAGACACATTCCTGTTACGTGCTCGATGATGAGTGATTACTCCTTCTGCCGCAGTACGGCTATATAGGGCAGATTGCGATATTTTTGCTGATAGTCCATTCCGTAGCCCACAACGAAAACGTCTGGTATGTCGAAGCCTCTGTAAGCGATGGGCAGGTCTATTATGCGGCGGGCCGATTTGTCGAGCAGAGCGCATATCTCTATGCTCGCGGGATTGCGTTGCTTGAGCACCCGCAGGAGATAGCTCGCCGTCAGTCCCGTGTCGATTATGTCTTCGACAAGGAGCACATTGCGCCCGGCTATGCTCTCCTCAAGGTCTTTGATTATGCGGACCACGCCTGAGCTTGTCTGTCCGGGGTAAGAAGAGATCGCCATGAAATCTATCGTGACCGAAGAGGTCATAGCGCGCAGCAGGTCGGCTGCGAAGATGAACGATCCCTTGAGGATGGCTATGACGGCGAGGTCTCTGTCGAGGTAAGCCTGGGAGATTTCCCGACCAAGCTCCGAAACACGCTCCTGGAGCCTTTCCTGAGAAATCAGCGCTTTTTCGAGGTCGTTTTCATTCGTCATAAAATTTTTATGAAAAATTTTTGTCCTGAATGCATTTTTTCGTTGACAAAGAATTAATCTGTGATAATATCTCGTTCGCCTGGTTGGAAACAATCAGGTACGATCCCAAGAGGTTGGGGTTTGAAATCTTCAGAGTCACGGGAGGGCCGGTGCTTCGCAAGGGGCAGCGGTGCAAACGTGAAGCCTCAGTGTGGTGGTTGAAGTTCGCAAGAGCTTCAAGCGCCGGAGTCCATTGGACTTCGGCGAATCGGAGACCGCAAGGAATTCGAACATTGGCAATGAGGTTCTGAAGATGGATGCCGTGATCACTTGGGGTCGTTTTATTTTTGGTCACAGGTCTTCCTCCACGCTCTGCCATTGCTTCAAACCCTCGCGGAAAGAGCGCGTCTATTGCCTTCCTGATTATACGGTTTGCCGCGCCGGTCCTTCGCGCGCTGCCCAACCGATTGCAAGGCGTCACCCTTCGTCCTGGGCTTCCTGGTCTTGCCAGGTGCCGCTTGCGGCGAACTTCTCGACCAGTTTCTGATAGTCCGATGCATAGAGGATTTTGACATTCACTTCCGGGTATAGCTCTTTCAACAATCTCACCTTGCGATTCTTCTTGGTCACGAGCGATTGTTTGAGAGTGGTGATCTCTATGTAAAGGTCGTGGTCGGGCAGATAGAAGTCCGGCGTGAAGCTTTTAGTCACATTGCCTTCGCCGTCCCATTCTATAGCGAAGGTGCGGGCTTCGTACTGCCAGGCTATGTGGTAAAAGTCGAGAATGCGGGCGAATTCCTCTTCGGAATCATGAGCGAAATGGACGCCTGGCTCGACCGATTCGCCCTCACGGAAGACATTCTCTTCGAGGGTCTCGATGGCGCGCTTCAATTCCGGCAGCGATGTCACGGGTATTTCGACCGCTTGCTCGGTCGTTGAAGCGGCATCGGCCGGATGCTGCTCTTTTATGACTATGAACTGGCGGCCGTCGCGCTCGGCTATCTGTACGGTGACTTCCGCGTCTTCGCCCACACTGAAACGACCCGCCTCCCCGGATCGCTCCTCGGAATATTTTGTAGTCATGGGAAACCTTCTCGCTCGAATCGAACTCTATTCCTGCTCGCGCAAGGCGCAAGTGTTTGGAGGGGGCATGCAGCGCCTCGGACGCTGGTAGGCTTCGATCGAGCGGCCATCAAAGGAAGACTTTTTCCTCAAAGGGAGCCGACTTTCAAAAGCAAGACGAGGGGTATTACTCTGTCTTTCCTCACCTTGAAGAAAACCCTTCGCCGGAAGGTCGGGCTGCCTCAACTACCTTCAAAAAACAATAACCCCCTACTTTGCCAATATCGAAGCTGGCAAAACAAGGGGTTCCAACACGCCCAAGTCTAACCTATCGGACGCGGTAACACAATGATAATTCGGCCGCGACATTATTATTGACAGCGAGGGAACTGTAACCTAACATAGGGATGTTTCGTGCGATTTTATTCCTCACTGGTCGTTGAAATCGTCTCGTTGTTTATAATCTGTCTTTATCTTTGATCTGTCTTTAGGTATCGAATAAAGACTTTCATTTTGTAGAAAATCAGTATCGATTATGTTGATATATCACAGGTAAAAAATGATCAAAGCCCATAAGAGAAAGAACCCAGGTAGTATGCGAAGAACATCTCGCATCTATCTGAATTCAGTCAATCCCGGTAAGACTCAACAAATCAAAGATTCCATAATAGTTTATATTCAAGCTGTAAATTTCTTCATAGAACTCTTTTGGTCTGAAAAGGATCTCTCTTCTAATCTTGCTGATAAGACTATCACCGATAAGGGAGTAGAGAGATTCGGTATAACTTCTCGATTAGCTCAATGTGCAGCAAAGCAAGCTAAAGAAGTAATTAGAAGTCAAAGAAAGCTCTCAAAGAATAAACAACGAATGCCTGTACTTAGAAATAGAACTGTGAACTTGGATAGCCGTTTCTTTTCAGTAGACGCCTTTACAGGCCATTTTGAATTATGTCTGAAACTATCTTCTGGCTTACCCAAACTCATTCTTCCTTTCAATCTGACTGAGCATGTCAATAAGTTCCTGAGAGATAGTTGGTCTCTATCAAATTCTATTCGTCTTGGATTCGATGGGGGTAGGTTATTTATAGATTTGATATTTGAGAAACCAAAGCCAGAGTTGAAAAAACAAGGCAAAGTAGTAGGCATAGATAGAGGATTCAATAAAATCCTGGCTTGTTCCGATGGTCAGATCATAGGTCAGGAATTGAAAGAAACAATCTTAGCTCAAGATAAAAGGTCTAATACTTCTCATCATTTCATTGAAACAGAAGTCTTTCGTTGTCTGAAATCATTGGATTTAACAGATGTCAAAGAGATCGTGCTTGAGGATTTGAGTTATATCAAGCATGGCAGGAGAGGAAAGTTTTCTCGTGGAATGAAGAGGCTCTTATCTTTTTGGCTTACGGCCAGGGTCGTACAATGGCTGGGCAGAAATGTGAAGAAACAGGGGTCCGTCTTCGATTCGTATCGCCTTGTTTTACTTCACAAAGATGCAGTCATTGCGGCAAGATCGATAAGAGAAATCGCAGAGGAGAGAGATTCAAATGCTTATATTGTGGATATGAAGACGATGCAGATCTGAATGCAAGCAAGAATCTTGAGTACCTGGGATTGGCGGGAGCTTATAGTCTCCGTGTACTGAAAACCTCTGGTGTGGATAAACTTCCTCTAAAGGAAGACTTTTCTACATTCTGAGGAACTATTCACTAGCCTCCATCAGGAAAACGCTTCCTGTTGCTTTTTATGCCGCCAGGCCGGGCCCCTGCCCGATGGACGTTTGATAGAAATCTCAAACGGAGGCGCGATGTATTCAAAGCGAGCGATCCTTTCTGCACTCTTCTTGATTCTACTCCTGTCTTTAGCGTCCCGCTCGTCGGCGGGCGGGCGGGCGAATCTCTTCACGATTCAGGTGGCCGCATTTCAGGATATGGAGTCGGCTCAGGTCTGCATTGCCGGACTGACTCAGGCGGGAGAGCAGCCCGTCTGGGGCATGGTCGAGCTTCCCGGACGCGGGACATGGATAAGAATAATGGTGGGAGAGTTCTTAACTTTCGCGGAGGCGCGACGATACGGCAAGAACCTTCTGGACCGGGGGGTGATAAAGGAATTCCTGGTCAGGCCCGCGAGCACGATCTCATCGCTCGGCCGACCTCGCAGCATAAGCTCGATGCGATCCGGGGAACCTGAAGACGGTAAAAGCGCGATAACGCCTGCCACGTCTCCATCTCCCCAGCCGATATCATTATTAAAACCGACAGGCCATTCAGATGAAGCGCGGCTGCCGGCGGTTCGTGCGGTCAAGCTCTCGCTCAATGCCTTGGTGGATACATCCTTTATACCGCGCCCTGACCCCGTGCGCCTGGCTTTTGAAGCCCTCACGAGAAGGGCAGGGAACCGAGGCTCTCGCCCCCGGCGGCAGGGTGGTTTCTGGATAAGCGGCGATATTGAGGAAGCATTCAATCGCTTGGAATGGATAGCGGGCGAGGAGAGCGCGAAATGCCTGAGCCTGGATGAGAGGGGGCGTGTGGAACTCAACGTCGAGTGTCTGGCTCAAACGATAGGTATCGATCACGTAAGCCCGCTCGCGGCCCCGTTGATAGCGGCCGATTACATAGCTTCCAACGAGGGTTTGTTGCTGCTCGTGCAACTGACCGAAGGGGATCGTCGCTATCGCCTTCACCTGGGGCAGCAGACGCCCACCTTTGGCGGGGAAGTAACAATCACAGGCAGCCTCAATCTGGATAACAACTACGACAGCCGGATAAATCCTTATCGACGTTCAGGCAATAAACTCACCCGTGAGCGGCCTCCCGAAGGATTCGATGCTTTAGTTGCCTTGAATCCGGTTGCGCGCTGGTTCAACCTGCGAACGAATCAGCCGGTGCCGGTCAGCCATATAACTTTTCACGAACTGGCCGAAGCCTATGCCAAGGTGGAATGGGGATTGGATTATCTCAAAAAAGGAGAGCGACCGGGCGCACACGATGTGGCGCTGGAAAGAGAGATGAGATTGAAGGCGCAGCGCCCGCGCTCCGGCGTGGTGGTTACAGTCGGCTCGAACCGCCTCTTGAAATCCGAAGAAGAGGCCCGCCGGTTTTATGCCGAAAGCGGCATATCGATAAACGACCAGCGATGAGCGTAAGCAGAGGAGCGGGGGAGCAGGGGTGCAGGGGAGCTATGAGTGTGATGGTGATGGTTTTGATCTTCATCAAGGAGCAGAGATGCAGGGGAGTTGCTCCATTCAATTACTCAGTTGCATACAATCATCTGATCGCCTAATCATCCAGGCACCCCTGCTCCTCTGCACCCCTGCTCCCTTGCATCCGTGCGAGGGGCTTTACAGTTGCGGGCGGCGTGTGATAATTTTTGTGGGTTCAAATGGAACGAAGAATCTTATCTGTATAGAGGAGTGTAGCTATAGTGGCTTTAGCTAAGGAAGCTAAGATCGAGATAATTGGTCAGTATAAGACGCACGCGACTGATACCGGTTCACCTGAGGTCCAGGTTGCTTTGCTCACGCAACGTATCAACAGCCTCACAGAGCATTTCAAATCGCACGTGAAGGACAATCATTCGAGGCGGGGATTGCTGAAGCTGGTCAGCCAGCGCAGGCGATTGCTCGATTATTTGCGAGGTAAGGACGCCGACCGTTACCGGGAAGTCATCAGACGTCTGGGTTTAAGGAAATAGAGATCAAATCAGCGAAAGGCCGGAATTTCTTAAAGCCACCCGGAGTGGCCCGGCCGACCGTCGATTCTCTAACGAGCGGACGCCTGACAGCCCGTCCCATAAAGCATCCTGGCTATCGCCGGATATTTGCTGTGGTTTATGGTTCGGTGCGCCGTTTTGCATTTAAGACCGATATTATTTTCACAGATGGCCACAGGAGCGCGGACGTATTTGCCACCGCTCCTCGTGGCCTCTTCTTTTGAGGAGGCTGTGCGGGTCGATACAGACCGTCTATTCAAGCCAAATCTTATGAGTACTACAATCGCGCGCAACAGGAACGAAACATCCCAAAGGCCAGTCCGGCCACGCCTCCTGGGCCATTCGAAAAGGGCGCGCAGCGGATAGGGAAGGAGATAGTTATGGAGTTGAAGGAATCAGTTCAGCTTGGAGGAATAGAGTGTTCGTTAGAGACCGGAAAAGTGGCCAAGCAGGCCGACGGAGCGGTCATCGTTCGTTACGGAGATACGATAGTCTTGGTCGCGGCCGTGGGGGCCGGGCCGCGCGAAGGATTGGGTTTTTTCCCGCTCACGGTCGAGTACCGCGAGTACGGTTATGCGGCCGGGCGCATCCCCGGCAATTATTTTCGCCGCGAAGGGCGGCCCTCTGAAAAAGAGACGCTCACCTCGCGGCAAATAGACAGGCCCATTCGCCCACTCTTTACCGAAGGCTACAGGGGCGACACTCAGGTGATCGCGTTCGTGCTTTCGGCGGATGAGAAATTCGATCCGGACGTGCTTGCGATGACAGGCGCGTCGGCTGCCCTCTATCTTTCCGATATTCCGTTCGAGACCCCCATAGCGGGCGTTCGAGTGGGACTCGCGGAAGACCGTTTCATCGTCAATCCCAGCTACGATCAGACGCGGGCCTCGGCGCTCAACCTGATAGTCGCAGGCTCCGAAGAAGCCATAGTGATGGTCGAAGCGGGCGCGAATGAAGTCACCGAAGAGGTCATGGTCGAGGCATTGATGTTCGGCCATAACGAGATCAAAAAGCTCTGCCGGCTTCAGAAGGATATGTACCAGAAGCTCGGCATCACGAAACGCGAAGTCGTAAAGCCCGAGATCGATCAGGAGATGAAAGCCGAAATCGAGGGCCGCATCGCGGATGATCTGCGCGATGCGCTCGACACAAGCAAGTGCGGAAAGCTGGAAAGCCACGCCCTTGTGGATAAGTTGAAAGAGCAGACTGTATCGGCCTATCCGGAAGATGAGCCTGAGAAGCGAAAGATGGCCGCGACCATCTTCGATCAGTTCAAAGAGCAAGTATTCCGCGAGGACATACTCGACAAACGACACCGCCCGGACGGCCGCAGGTTCAGCGAAATCCGGCCTATCTCCATAGATATAGGATGGCTGCCGCGGGCGCACGGGTCGGCATTGTTTACTCGCGGCGAAACCCAGGCCATAGTGACGGCGACGCTCGGCACAAGCGAAGACATTCAGTATATGGATGATCTCGAAAAAGGAGAGATCAAACGCCGGTTCCTGCTGGCATACAACTTCCCGCCGTTCTGCGTCGGCGAGACGGGCCGCATAGGTTCGACGGGTCGCCGCGAGATCGGACACGGCGCGCTGGCCCGAAGAGCCATCGAACCCATGCTCCCGCCCGAAGAAGATTGGCCTTACATCCTGCGAGTGGTCTCCGATATCACCGAATCCAACGGCTCAAGCTCTATGGCAAGTATATGCGGAGGGACGCTCTCGCTTATGGATGCGGGCGTGCCTCTGAAAGCGCCTGTCGCGGGAGTGGCGATGGGGCTTGTGATGGAGGGAAACAAGTACGCCATACTGACAGACATCGCCGGGGCCGAAGACCACTACGGCGATATGGACTTCAAGGTTGCGGGCACGCGCGACGGCATAACCGCGCTTCAGATGGATATCAAGGTCGGCGGCGTGAATGCACAAATCCTGGCCGACGCCCTCGGACAGGCCCGCGACGGACGACTCTACATACTCGATAAAATGGAGGCGGCGCTGCCCGCCCCGCGCGAAGAGATAAGCCCTTACGCGCCGCGCATCCTCACGATACAGATACCCGTAGACAAGATACGCGATGTCATAGGGCCGGGCGGCAAGGTCATACGCGCGCTTGTCGAGAAGACGGGGTGCAAGATCGACGTTGCAGACGACGGCCGGATCAATATAGCTTCGGCCAACCTGGAAGCGGCTGAAGAAGCCAAACAGGCCATCGAACAGATCACGGCCGTACCTGAAATGGGCAAGACCTATCTCGGCACGGTTCAGCGCATAGCCGATTTCGGCGCTTTCGTCGAGATATTCCCAGGCACGGACGGCCTGCTTCATGTTTCGGAGATAGCCGACTACCGCGTGCGCGAAGTCCGCGACGAACTTCACGAGGGGCAGCAATTGCTCGTGAAAGTTATCAACGTGGACCCGTCGGGCAAGATACGCCTGTCGCGCCGCGCAGTGCTGCTCGAAGAGCGCGGCGAACCTTATGAAGATAACAGTCAGGCTGACAGGGGACCTCGTGAAGGGCGAGGCCCTGAAGGGCGAGGCCCGCGCGGGCCGCATCGCGACGGCCCGCGCGACCGAAGGCCGCCGCGCGGCCCAAGGCGATAATCTGTCAGTGGTCAGTAGTCAGCGGTCAGTGAAGATGAACCGGCCACCGGCAGCCGATTACGCGGGCCGCGTGAAAACGATCTCTGAAGATAGCGTGCCATCAGGATTTCTCACCTGCAATCGCACCATAGCGCCTGGCGCTATCTTCAGAGCCACCTTCTTGCCTTTGAGCGAAGTTGCGGATTTGAACTTGGTCTTCTGCTCCTCGCCATTGAGCAGTATCACCGCGCCTCGTTCAAACTCACTGCCCGAAACGATCAGATGCTTCCCTTTCTTTATGGTCACATCTGTGATGACGGGACCAGAGCCGATCTTTGTAATGAACAGATCGGCCACTCCGCCCCCATAGCTTTGCTGAAATGGATTTGCCGTCGGAAGGTCGGTCGAACCGGTCACTCCCATCACGTAAGCGCTGCCTCTTGTGTCCGTTGCTATGTCAAAGCCCGAATCAATTCCGCTTCCGCCCAGGTATGTCGAGTAATCAAGCGCCGACCCGTTCGGGTTTAATTTCGCGATGAAACTGTCATAGCCGCCCCCGCCGAATGACTGCTGCAACGGCGCGACCAGAGGAAGATTCGTTGAAGCCGTAAACCCTGTCACATAAGCGTTGCCTGAAGAGTCTACTGCGATGGCAGTGCCTCCATCTATGCCGCTGCCGCCGAAGAGTGTCGAGTATGTTAATGCAGCGCCTGATGGACTGATTTTGGTTACGAATGCGTCTGCGCTCCCGCCAATGGATTGCTGCACAGGGTTCGCCACCGGAAAGTCAGTCGAGTCGGTATCCCCTGTCACATAAGCGCCGCCCGCAGAGTCGACTGCTATCCGAAACGCGCGATCTTCGCCTCGGCCGCCGAGATATGTGGAGTAGATGATCCCGGTGCCTGACGGATTCAACTTGACGACGAAGGCATCGAACGCGCCCCCTCCGTGGCTCGCTTGCAGAGCGTTTACCGTGCGGAAGTTTGATGAAGATGTCAGTCCTGTCAGGTAGAGATTGCCCGCTGAATCGACGGCGATGCTGCTGGCACCTTCGATGCCGATACCGCCCAGGTATGTTGAATAGATCAGATTGTCGCCCGACGGAGCGATCTTGGCCGCGAATATATCGACAAGCCCGCCATGCGTAGATTGAAAAGCATTGGTCATAGGGAGATCGGGAGATGTGGCAATACCTGCGACGTATATATTGCCCGCAGGGTCTACAGCTATGCTGCTGCCATAATCGCTCGCGCTGCCGCCGAAGAGTGTCGAGTTGAGCATAGAGCCGGACGGGCGCAGTTTCACCACAAAAGAGTTGAAGTCTCCTTTTTTAGTCGGCTGTAGAGCGTTCCTCACAGGAAAGTCGGTCGAATCTGTGAAGCCGGTAATGTATGCGTTGCCCGCCGAATCGACTACGATTCTCGTTCCATTATCCTGACCGTTGCCGCCGATATAGGTTGAGTAGATCGCTCTTGTGCCGGAAGGGTCGAGCTTCACAACAAAGGCATCTTGCTGACCGCCGCCGAGGTTCGGCTGCGAAGCGTTTGCCAGCGGAAAATTCACCGAATCGGTGAAACCTGTCACATAAAGATTGCCTGCCGAATCGACTGCAATGCTGGTGCCTTCTTCATTTCCGCTTCCTCCGAAATAAGTCGAGTAGATCAGCACAGGATCGATGACCAGCGGCTTGCTTCGATCGTAAGAACCTACGTCAAGACCTATCACCTGATTGCGCATCGTGTAGCGACAGGTAACCTCGCGGCGCTCACCCTTTAGCTCCTGATAAGCCACAGGCCTGCGTTGCCGAACCTCGCCGCCCGCGACCCGCAGCACGAGATCGCCATCGGGGGCGATCTCGATCCCTTCTGCGCCACAAAAGCCGAGCCTTATCTGAGCGGGATCGGCTCCGGGAGCCACGTTGAAGTCATACTCAAGCTCTCCGTCTTTGCCATAGTAGACCATGTCGATCCCTCGATATATGCTCTCATATTTGACTCTTGTGTAAGCCGGGACATCGGCGCGCCATTTCGCCGGGTTCCTGCCGATGAAGTAATTCACTCGCTCGGGCAGTTTATCAATCCCTGTGATCTTGGGATACGGGTTTGCGCCGACCATCCTTATGCGCAGCACATCAGTGGTCGGCGGCCGGCGGTCAGAGGTCAGTTGAGATGGCGTTTGATTCTGACTTCCAACCCCTGACTTCTCACTCTTCAGTTTCATCACCGCTTCTGTAGGCGTTAGGAACATCGTATAGCCCTGGCCGCGAGAGATAAACTTTACCTGCGGATCGATCTGCCCTTGATTGGGTTCAAAAGTAAACGGCAGTCCCCCGCTATTATTCTTCAACCGGTCACTGGTGACTGACCGTCGGCCACTTTCGTTTGATCGGCCACTGGCCGTCGGCCATTGAGAACTGACAATTACCAGAGCAACTGCCACGCAGATGAACCTTTTCAACGCGGTCTTTGCCTCCTTGCGGCGAGGTATCACCCGGTAAAAGCAGAACAGGAGCAGTCCGAGCGGAGCTATAATCATGCCGGTCTGCTTGATTGACTGAACGGTGCCCTGTGCAGGCAGTTCGCGCTTTGGCCCATCGGTGACGGTGATGTTGAACTCCCGGTGTACCTGCTGATCGCGCAGGTCTTCGCACAAGCCTTTCAAAGTCTCGCGCAGTTCGGAGCTACCCTTTGAGGCGAAAGCATTGAGGAAGCCGTCGATCTCTTCGATGTCGCCCTGTGTGAGTGTGACAGGTTCGCCCTTTACCATCGCTCCGATGACTGGTTTGTATCGTTCAAAGATGTCGCGCGAGCGGAGAATGAGTGAGGGCGAGAGCATCATCAAGCCCACGGCCTCAGTCGAGAACTTATAGTAGAGTTGCGTGTAGCGCTGGCCGCGCGGAGTCTTAGCCAGCACTTTGTCACGAAAGCTGCGCGATTGGTTTATACTGCGCGCGGGGCAAAATGAAAATTTTTCCAGAGAGGAACGCTTATGTGGAGTG
>JAKEHD010000079.1 GCA_022615215.1 Blastocatellia bacterium | reverse complement strand
GCTGATTTTCGACTACGCGCAGGCAGCTTGATCGCGCAAGTCTAGCATTATCAACAAATATGATTTCATGCCCCCCGTGAACGCTTACGAAGAAAGAACTGCTTGAGGAAGCCTTCCAGGTCGCATCCTGGGCGCAATACCCGATGCCTCAAAAAGCGGTCGGGCCATATCCGATGGACACGAAGTACGGCTACCTCAGTGAAGCTTTCAAGCTCAAGCTGGATGCCATGTCATTGCAATGTCGCGTTGTAAACTTGATGTTGGGCCTCGACAAGGCGAAAGCGCGAAAGCTTTTTTCTGAGATTGACAGGCCCAAATTTGCTCCCGTGAATTGCAGCGACGGACTTGTCTCGGAAGTCTCTGATTATTATGAGACGGCGGCCAAACTGGCAAAGGAAGCTTTCAGCGTCGAGGAAATGCGGCAGGAGGAGCACATACGGTTTTTGGAGTTGTTAATGCTCGATATCTCATCTCCCGTGCAACTCGCGCCAGTGGCGAAGGTGATACATTCGATGAAGTTATCCCGCCCGCAGCGCGAGTCACTGGTCGCCGGTTTTGCGTCCGTTCTCAGAAAGATGAAAGGCGATGATCGATCATTCTCCGCTTCGATGTACGCCGTAGGCCAGGAGATTGGGAAACTGGATTATGTCTGCAGGCAAAAAGGCATCTCTACAAGTGAATTGAGCGCAGGGTTGCGCGAATACCTGGTCCGTCATTTCAGCGCCGAGAGATGTTCGGACACTCTTCGCCTTCCAACCGACAAGGGACCGTTGCCCAGCACAGTTAAGAGGTTTAACGAACGCTTGCTTGCCTTCGACGAAAAGAAGGTTCTGGAGATTGAAGCCGACGAAATCAAGCCATCAAAAATCCTGGGCGCGGTCGACCTTCGCATCTACTGGCAGACGCCTCCATCGAGCGAAATTATGCAGAGCTTCAAGAGCCTTAGATTCCGACCGGGCCGAACCACTGTTACTCGCGCTGAAGCAGAAACTCATGAATGGAGGTCGGCTTTAGATGAACACCTGAAGCGGTTATCAGCCTGGAAGAAGGGCAAGGAAGAATCGGACGAGGAATTCTTTCACCAGAAATGCCTACAGTATGAAGCCGTCCTTTTAAGCCTGCCTCACTGGCCCGAACGAGACGAGGTTGTAATGGAATTCTTAGACTTTCTGGACGGTTTCGATCTGAAGCATGGCAGCCGGATTGAGTGGTTCTGGCATGAAGACAGTATGACTCGAAGACTGGATCTTCTACCAAAGGGCAAAGTAGGAGTATCAGAGGTAAGAGCGAAGCTGATACGGCAACTACAGTCAGCAAAGAACCCCGTGCTCTACCTCTACTCGCAGATGCGCAAGACCCTGTCCGATGAAATAAAAACGGAAGCCGCGCAGAAGTGACAGGGATATCTCTCAAGCCAAACCTCCCGCTTCAATTCATCGGTCTTCAGCCATCAGCCATCAGTCTTCAGTCTGACGGCTGATGGCTGATAGCTGACGGCTGGTAGCTCGAAGCAGGTCGAGCCCGATTAAAAATTGAATCTCGCGCCGAACTGCAATTGCCGCGCAGAGGCAGCCGAGGTGAAGGCCAGAGGCTGAGTCGGGGCCAGTCCTTCGATGCCGCGCGCGTTTATGGTCGCAAGCGGAGTAGTGCCCACGACGTTGTTGATCCCGACGAAGTTCGTCTTGTTGAAGAGATTGAACGATTCGAAGGTGAACTCCAGATAGCGGGCTTCGCCCACGCCGAAGCGACGGGCAAGCCGCAGGTCTACGTTGTGGAAGGCGCGGCCACGGCCTGTGTTGCGGCCTGCATTTGCGGGCCGGTCGCTTTGCGAGCGCCCGTCTGCGTTGGCATCGAATCCTAACAGCAAATTGAAAGGCCGTCCGCTTCCGGCGATGAATATGGGCGAGATGACCCAATTGCCAAATATTCGCTCGACTGCTGAATCACCGCTGAGCGGGCTGTTGAAAACCGCGTTGAAGACGAACCGATGGCGCTGGTCGAAGGCCGACAGCGCGCGATCCGCGCGGAAGTCGAGCGGGTTCTGCGCCGAAAAGTCGCTGTTGAAGTCGGTCACTTCATCAATCGACTTGGAATAAGTGTAGTTGGCGTTGACGGCGTAGTTGCTCGAAAAACGCTTCTTCAATTGTACGGTCCCCGCGTGATAGAACGAGTTCGCGGTCGACTCGTAACGATTGTCCTGGAGTATCAGCGGATTGCGAAAGTCACTGGTAAGTCCCGCGGCGACCTGCGCTGCGTTTGGAAAGCGTATGAAAGACGCCACGCCCGAGAAGGGATTTACCGGTCCCGTCTGTTTGAATTGATTCACATCGCGATTGCGCGGGATGTGCGTGCCCCGGCTGTAGAGGTAGCTGACCTCTACGCCGTAGCCTGCGCCCATATCACGTTCTACGGCAAGGCTCGCCTGCTGCGTGTAGGGGTTCTCGTAATCGTCGCCTATGCGGAAACGCACCTCAAGCGGTTTGCCGGGTCCAGGTGTCAAGCCGAACTGGGCGAGGTCACTCACGACGATGGGGCGCGAGCCTATGACGCCCTGCGCAAGCAATGTCTGGTAAATTGCAAACGATGTGGGAAGCCCCAGCGCGTTCGAGGTGGCGGTCGCAAGCACTATGTTGATGTTGCTCGGATCGCCCGTGCTGTTGAGTTCGTTCACGACGTTCACGATCTGGTTATCGATCTGTCCTGTGAAAAGACCGTAGCCGCCTCTTAGGACGGTCTTGCCGTCCGACCATGGATCCCACGAAAAACCTATACGAGGCTGGACGTTGTTCTTGTCGGTGGGCACGGGGGGATGATCGTTTTCGACGTAGTAACGCACCCCGTAGCTGAAGGTGAAATTCGGCCGCACCTTCCAACTGTCCTGACCGTAGAAGGCCGTGCGATGGCTGAATGCGGCGAACTCGGATTCGCCGAACCCCTGCTGATAAACTATGGGCAGGTTCAGGTTGAACGACTGCAAGGCATTTATCGGCGCGAGCAGATTCGGCAGCAAAGCGGGATTATTGGCCGTCAGGAACTGGGTCATCTGGCCGAGGACCACAGGTCCGAGCGCAGGATTCAACGCGATTATATTCGCCAGCGGAATCGCCGTGCCGAAGTTGAATCGCCCGCCGAAGAATGTCTGCGAGTTGGTCGTGTTATCTATGGCCTGGTACTGGCCTCCGATCTTGAATGTATGAGAACCGCGCACGAGGGATATATTGTCGCTGACCTCGTAGCGGCGCTCGTAGGCGAACGAAGGCAGGAAGATGTCGCGCCCGAAATTGCCGAATCCTTCTATGTTGAATTCGGGACCGATGGAGTCGTTCGGTATGACATCATTGTTGACGTAGCTGTATTGCGCCTTCACCTCGTTGATGGTCGTAGGGCTGAAGAAGTGCGTCTCCGACAGGAGCAGCCCGCCTGTGAAGGTGTCTATCGTGCGCCCGCGCGAAGTGGAGTTCAGCGATCCGGCAGCCGCGTTCTCGAAATTGGAATCGGCCAGGTTGACTCGTATATAGCCGCTGTCGGAAGAGTTGAAAGTGTGATCTGCGCGGAATGAAAAGATCGTGCTTGAGGTATTGAACGGGAATTGGCCGCTGGCGTCCTGAAACAACTGAACCGTGCGGGAGAAATTGGTAGTCGTCAAAGCGCCCCTGAGACCGGCCGAAGCGGCCGCAAAAGGTGAGCCGTCAAGGAAATCGAAGAGCGCGCGTTGTGACGGGGTTATCGCGAATATGTTCGGATCGTTGAGCAGATTCACAAACGTAGTGAGGTCTTGATCCAGTCGCTCGACTGCGGTGAAGAAGAATGTTTTGTCGGTCGCAAAGGGGCCGCCGAGCGAGCCGCCGTATTGCTGGCGGTTGAAGGGCGATATGCCGTCGGGCGCGAAGTCGAATGCGTTGCGGGCGTCGAAGGTGTCGTCCCGGAAGTATCCGAATATGCTGCCGTGAAAACTGTTGCTGCCGGTCTTCGAGACTATGTTGACTATGCCTCCCGAAGCCCCGCCGAATTCCGCGTTGTAGCTGTTGCGATTGACCTGGAACTCCTGCACCCCTTCCTGGCTCACAACGTCGCGGGCCGCGCCCTCATTCGTGTCGGCCGATGCGCCGTCGACCATTATTGAATTGCCTCGGCCGTTGTTGCCCGCAAAAGACAACCCCGTTTGCGGCGTCTGGGCCACGCGGAAGTCGGACGTGTCGATTATGTTATCGGAGTCCGTAACGCCTGGGGTCAAGAGCGCGAAGTCGAGATAGTTGCGACGGTTGATCGGCAGGTTGTCTATCTGAAGCTCGCCGATCACGGAAGATTGCTGTGTGCGTTCGACCTCGACCACCTCGCCGCCGGCCACTATATTGACCTGAGCCTCAAGGCCGCCCACACTGAGCGCGACGGGAAGGTTCGCCACCTGGCCGACCTCCAGTTTTATATCGTTCAAGGTTTGAGCGGTGAAGCCCGACGCTTCGACTGTCAGGTTATATGTGCCTGGAGTCAGTGAGAGGATTACGTAGCCGCCCTGGCTGTTGGTAGTGACTTTGCGGGTAGTGCCTTTCGCCACGTCTGTGACCGTGACTGTGGCCCCCGCGATGGCCGCGCCATTCGGATCGGTGACCTGACCGCGCAATTCCGCCGTCGAGACGGATGCTTGAGCCAGTACAAGGTCCACGCGAATGGTCAGCGCGAGAATCATCATCAAAGTGAGCGTTTTCATGGTCTTCATAAGACTTCTCCTTTTAGTGAGGGAACTTTCAACCGCGTGTCAACACGGCGGTAACTCATGCTCTTTCGATTTTAAGTCAGTCAGGCCAGAGAAGGCAATCAAAGGTCAGGGGTGCAGGGGAGCAGGGGAGCAGGGGAGATGGGGAGAGGGG
>JAKEHD010000523.1 GCA_022615215.1 Blastocatellia bacterium | reverse complement strand
GACTGGTTCACTCAATGGATGGATGTCAGGAATTCAATACCGTTCTACCCCAATCAGCTAATGGATTGGTTCGACGCTATTACGAATCAAGAGTTCTTTGGATACCATTGGTATGACTTGCCGGGCAATCTTGATCCAATCGCGCAAGAGGAATACCGGCATATATCTATCATTACAACCGGCTTCGACCCTGAGTTTTGCAGGAACTACAGAGTTGATATGCCTGAGACTTTTGAGGGGCTTGAGGAGGCGAACTCAGAAGTCGCTGGATTCCTGGAAAGCCAATTCGGCAATGAACAAGCAGCGGCGTTTTATGAAAACCTGTCAGGTTATGACAAGTTGGTTATGATCAACACCCTGACGGCGCTATCGCAGGCCGGAGTAGAGCTTGGGAAGGCCGAGTTCCTTGATTTCTATTGGCATGAAAATGGCAGTGCGTTCGGCATCAGGCTTGGGAATCTAGGAACAGGGGATCTGGGCGATCTCGATGAGTTTGGAGGAGGGTGGCGGTCAGGGCCAGACGTGCTGACCGGCAGTGTGGAAGCGACGCCGCACTACGATGAGGACGGTAACATTGACTATTTCGATTTCGATGTAGACCTTTACAATCCAAACTCCATAGCCGCGCCATTGCATGCTTTCGAGGTGCTTGGTAACACAATCACCGGTTCGGCGACACATCCTGTAGATGCGGCGCGTGCTCTGCAAAATCGACTGGGGTCAGTAGGAGGGGTAAGTATCACATGTCATCACTAAGAAGAAAAACAAGACGAGCAGGTGTTGTCGAGCAAAGGTTGCAACCAATTTCGCTATCGGGATTGATACTTGCTATAGCCTTGATGACCACTGGATCAATAGCGTCCATGCCGAAAGGAGAACATAAGGGCGCACGGCCAGTGCTGGAATTACGAAACGCTTATTATCCAGAGATATCTGCCGATGGGAGCCGGATTGTGGTTTGGCCTGAAGCAGCAACACTGAAAGTATATGACATCAATAAAAGGCAACATCTACGCACTGTCAGGGTAAAAGATGCACAGACAGCCTGGCTTTCGTCCGATGGTAATAGACTGGCCGTGGGAACTCATAATTCACTTCAAGTAATCGATGTTGACAGCGGTAAAAAGTTGAGCCAGTCAAGAATACCTGCTCAGAGGTTTTATACTACTGTCAACTCGAACCTCAGTCTGCTGGCTGGCATTATTACCAATCGGAAAAGAGGAGATATCATCCAACCGGCAATTAGGTTGTGGAACATCGAAAGCGGAGGCCTGGAGCGTGAATATGGACAAATCAAGTATCGAAGCTATGAATTCTGGAAACACATCACGATGACTCGTGATGGTTCGATTATGGCGGCTACAAAACAATCCAGTCATCACCCTGAGTTCAGAAGCACGGTTGTTTGGGATGTGAAAAGCGGCAGGGAGTTGCTGAGGCTACCGTTTTCCTGCTATTGGTTGGCGCTTTCAGATGACGGCAAGCGGCTGGCTACATGCCATGAAGTAAGCGGCGGCACCAACAGGTATGTTGACAAAATCGTTGTCACTCCGCAGAGGGAACTGGTTGTAGAAGTTTTGCCCGCTCGATCTCCTTTCATAACCCGGTCTTACTATATCACCGAAATATGGGATATTAAAACTGGTCAAAAGATACAGGAGATAGGGAAGAGTTACGGTGATACTCCACCGAAGATGGTACGCGGATCCTTCTCGCCCGACGGAACCCTTCTGGCAACAACAAGCTGGCAGTATGCGATATTGTGGGAAGTGAGGACAGGGGAGCCTCTGGCGGCCCAACTCCACCGCGAGAATGATGCAGTCAACAAGGTGATGTTCTCAGGCGACGGGCAATTGCTAGTGGCAGGCAGCATGGGCGAAACGGTCAAGGTGTGGCGGGTTGGCGATGTGCTGGAAGACGCCGCTGTCAAAGTTCCTGCCTCTGACCCGGTTCGTCCTGGAAAACCTTGATAAGATCAACTCTTCAGCAATACCCATCTCAGGCGATGCTGCGTCTTCATAATTCGACTTGGTTCCTTTCAGACGGTGATAAGGACAGTGTCGTCGATGAATACGACATTGATGGATTTGGACTATGATTATGAGGCGAGCGCGGGAGAGATGGGAGCGAGCACGATAGCGGGGAACGCGAGCCAATTGATGGCAATCAGAGGGAGCATTGATGGACAGACCGAGAGTGCTGATTATACCTATGATAATTTAGGAAGACTTGTGACCTCTGCACAGACGACCAACGGAGTGAGCACCGAGCGGAGGTTCGAGTATGACAGGTGGGGGAATCGCATGGGTGCGAGATGCTAAGAACCTATCTCTAAACCTCGATTCAACCTATTGCGCAGGTTTCAGCCAAAGCGCCGCCACGCCGACGCCGCACTCCAAATACGAGGCATTAAATCTGGAGTGCGGCGGCCTCCGACGCCGCTTTCGATTGCGTGAAAGCATATTGGAATCCAATCTCCAAACCTCGATAGGAGCTTCTTATTTACACGCGCCTTCACGGAGGTTTAGAGGTAGGCTCTAAGTATCTCGTCCGCCCGCCGAGGCTCTTGAAATCCCGGCCGGTTTGTGACCGGCCGGGAAAAGTTACGGCAGGAATAATCAAGACCAACAGCCCCCCTCCTCACACGAAATACCTTTTGAAATTGCGCGGGCGTGTCTTCAAAGAACCCGATTTGCAAGGCCGTATGCAGAGACTTGCGAGCGGCGCGATGCAGACATTCGGACACGCTCGCAAAGGGACACGAGTGCGAATAGATGCAAGCCGACTTGCAATAACCTGCGGCAACCTTTAAGCTTTTTGGCAGTGGCTAAACTTAATTCTTAAGTTTAGCCTCAACTATTTACCGGACATAGTCACGGGATTGAATCGCCAGAGATGAAACCGACCGGACCCAGGGTCCCGGCGAAGACTCAAATTCCCAGTCCCGCATTCTGGCAAAGTTCTTACACACTAAGGAGGAGTAATGTCGAGTAGCACCAAGAAACCTTTCTACATAATACTGATCTTTTGCATAGTATCCGCTTACCTGCCTGCGTCGTCGGCTCAAACCACGACCACAGGCGCAATAACAGGCCGGGTCTTTGAAGCCGGCACGACTCAGGGGGTCACCGGCGCTGTCGTCACAGTGACGAATCAGGAGACCGGCCTCAAACGTTCGACCGCCACTCGCGATGACGGTTCTTACTGGATAAGCACTCTGCCGCCCGGCTGGTATACGATCTCAGCCACTTGCGAAGGCTACGAGCAAGGCCCGAATTCTCAGGAGACCAATTACGGCATCAAGCTTTCGAAGACTAACCTTGTGACCCCGCCCCCCATCACCTTGCAAAAAATCGGCGCGGCAACTCCTACGCCCACGCCTCAGCCGACCGCGCAACCGGTCCCGACGGGTATACCGACGACCGAATCGCAAGCCGAGCAGTTGACCAACACGACCAATGCATCGAGGGGCGGAAATTTCACGAGGCGCGATCTGCTGGCCCTGCCTCTGCCGGGCGTTCGCACTTTCGACAACCTGGCCTTTCTCGTGCCCGGCGTCGCTCCACCGCCTCTGGCCATAGGCGGAAACGTGGGACCGGGGCTTGGACCCGGCGTCGGCACATCGGGCCAGTTCTCGGTCAATGGACTCAGGAGCCGGTCGAACAATTTCACGATAGACGGCTCCGACAATAACGACGAAGAGGTCGGCGTGAGACGGCAGGGCTTTACGTCGCTCGTGCCTCAACCGATAGAGAGCGTACAGGAATTTCAGATCACTACCCTTCTGCCTGAGCCGCAGTTCGGGCGCAACCTCGGCGCTCAGGTGAACGCCGTCTCCCGTTCGGGAGGGACCGATTTTCACGGGACCGCTTACGGCTTTTTCACAGACAAGCGATTGAAGGCGCGCGATGCTTTCGACCTTACGGGGGGCCCTGCGAATTATCCCATCGTCAGGAGCGATGGCCGCCCTGTAATGATAGGCCAGTTCGATATCGAAGGATTACAAATAGTCAATAACCGTCCTCTCGCGCCCGCAAATCCCGTAGGCCGTGAGAACCCTTTCACACGCGCGCAATACGGCTTCGTAGTCGGCGGCCCTGTGGTTGAGCAGAAGTCTCATTTCTTCTTTTCGTTCGAGCACCAGGACATAAACGCAAGCCGCGAGTCGCATTTCGCGGTGCCGACTGTGGCCGAGCGCGGAGTGCAGTTCAACGGTATGCTCACGGGGGACACCGGCCTGAATGTAGGCGGCACGAACTTCGGCGCGTTTCCCACATCGGCAACGGGCGATCTCTTCTTCAGCCTCTACCCGTTCCCCAACAACCCTCCCGGTCCTTATGGAGCCAATACCTATACGGAGATTCTGCCCGCGAATGCGGACGGCACGATCTTCTCCGTCAAACTCGATAACATTTTTAATGCTCTCGGCAAGGACCACGTTCTGACGGGAAGGTACAATTTCACGGATGACGACACGGTGCTGCCGGTCACGGGCGAAGCCATATTCTCAACGCTCAGGGCGCTCGTCAGGACGCAAAACCTTTCGCTCATTCTCAACACCGTCCTGTCTTCGAAGGCGACCAATCAGGCGCGGTTTTCTTATGGAAGGACCAGCCTGAATTTCGCGGAGGTGCGAAATCCTTTCCTGATTCCGTCGCGCTTTACAGGCGAACCTTTTCTTTTGAACGCGCCCTTGATTCAGAACGTCACCCTTCCGGGAACGAACCCTCAGTACATAACTCTGCCGGGATTCGACACGGAAAACGCCTTCGGTCCAAACAGTCTCATCTCCG
>JAKEHD010000522.1 GCA_022615215.1 Blastocatellia bacterium | reverse complement strand
TTTCTTTCTTCTGGCGGCGCTTTGGATTCGGCAGAAGTCAGGCAAAAACTGAGACTCCATGCGGCTAAAGCCGATGGTATCTTGGGTTTGCCTGCCACTTGTTAGGCAAAAACTGAGACTCCATGCGGCTAAAGCCGATGGTATCTCTACTCAAAATTATCATTCCATGCCGCGCGCAGTATAATCAACCATGACCCCTGAACGATGGCAACAGATCGAAGAGTTATTCCACGCGGCGGCCGACCGCGCTCCCGACGAGCGCACAGCCTTCCTTGATCAGGCATGCGCCGATGACCCGGAACTACGCCGCGAGGTCGAATCGCTCCTGACTCAGGAACACCGTCAGGGAACCTCTATCGAGACCATGATCTCCGACCTCACCGAATCGCTCGCCGCAACGCATCTGGAAGAGATGATCGGCAAGAAGATCGGCCCTTATCGCGTGACAGGCATCATCGGCGAAGGCGGCATGGGGATGGTCTTCCGGGCCGTGCGCGACGACGACGAATATCAAAAAGAGGTTGCGATCAAACTCGTCAAACGCGGCATGGATACCGATTTCGCGCTGAGGCGGTTTCGTCACGAACGGAGGAGGCGATCGAGAGCTATAAGAAGAGCCTCGCTCTCGCCGAAAAGCTTGCAGCCGATACGGCCGACAATACGGATATTCGGCGGACGCTCGCTGAAACCTGTTTCAGGTTGGGCGTACTGCTTGCGGAAACAGGCGACGAGACCGGCGGGCAAGCGACGATGCTTAAAGGATTGGGGGTGGCCGAATCGCTGGCCGAGCAGACGGGCGAAAGAAAAGACATCATTCTCGTAAAGAACTACTACGACCGCATAGGCAACACACAACTCGACACGGGTGACGTGGTCGGCGCGCTAAAGAACTATCGCCGCTCGCAGGAGTTGAGTGAGCGCCTCGCCGCCAGGAACCCCAGCAACAACAATCAGGCCGGCATAGCGATCTCACACAGCTATGTCGGCGAAGCCCTCGCGGCGACGGGCGATCTCGTGGGCGCGATTGAGGAGTACAAGCAATCGCTCGACACTTTCGAGGCGATTGCCGAAAAAGAGCCTGATAATCTCGCCCACGCTCGCGGGATGATGATCGCTTATTTTTGGCTGGGAAGACTCTCCGGCAATCCCGGCTTTCTAAACATGGGGGACAAGGCGGCGGCACTCGAATACTACAGGAAGGCGATGGCTATCGCTGAAAGATTGGCCGCAACGGATGCGAAGAACGCCTCCTATCGCCTCGACCGAATCGGTTCCTATATCAATGTCGCAGACATGATTTATGAAGACGACCCGGCACAGGCGGCGGACCTCTACCGCAGGGCGATGGCCTTCGTAAACATCACTTTAGAGACCGAGCCGAACGAATCGCGTTTCCTCACCCGGCGAGCGCGCTGCTTGAAAGGGCAGGCAGCGATAATGGAACGCGCGGGCGACCGCAGGGGCGCGCAACAGAACCTGAGCCAGGCGCTTGAGATTTTGCGAAAGCTGGCGGAGGCGAATCCCTCGAACTTAGGTCTTCAGGCGGATCTATATACGGCCTGGAATGCAATGGGCGACCTCGCGCTGAGGGCGGGAAACACAAGCGTCGCGCAGGAGAATTATCGCGAGGCGCTCGCCCTGGCTGAGAAGGCTCTTGCCGCCGCACCCGCTCACCTCTACTCGAAGTGGCGGCTCGCCGATTCCTGTTCACGCATGGGCAAGCTTCACGTTGCTATCGCATCGGGCCGCAATCGCGCGGACGGGGAACGAGCCGCCAATTGGCGCGAGGCGCGCGACTGGTATAAAAAGGCGGTTGACGTATGGGACCGATGGAGCCGGGAGGCCGTGTCGAGCGCCTTCAACACCGCGCGGCGCGATCAGGCCGCTCGCTCGCTCGCCGAATGTGAAGCGGCGCTAAACGCCCTTGAGAATGCGACCCATAGCGCACGCTCCAACCGAAAACGTCCGTAACCGCATAGTTCATCAGGACCGGCACACACCGATCAATCTCAGACTTATAGCATTCTGCATTTTGATGTGCGGGTCCATCGAAATGCCTTATTTGGAGTGCGGCGGCTTGACGCCGCTTTCCCCCATCGAGATTGCTCAGTAGCGGAGCGACAGGCCAAAGCTGCGACAGGTCGCAGCACTCCAAAGCCTTCGGCTACCGTACACTGATGCGCAAACCGCTAAAAAAATCTTCTCACCGTGAGCGATTTCCGATTCATTTTGCACATGTATGGATGAGCAGCGATGGTCGCCGCCAAAACCAATATTTACGAAGGAGGAAAATAACTTGAATAGAGTCGAAGAAAACAAGAATACCATACGAACCAGAAAGGGTTTGCGCGTCAAATCCAACGTCAAAGCCGGCGGGATAGAGATAAACCATAATCAGGCGGTGACGAGTTCGGGTCTGCGCGTCAAAGCTGGCGTCAAGGCGGGCGGGTCATCCACTCAACATAACCAGACGGGTCTGCGCGTCAAATCCAGCGTCAAGGCCGGTGCCATTAGCTGGAACCACAACCAGGCGGGCTTGCGCATCAAGTCCAGCGTCAAGGCGGGTGGGTCATCCACCCAACATAACCAGACGGGTCTGCGCGTCAAAGCTGGCGTCAAGACCGGGGGGATTTTTACCAATCATAACCAGATGGGCCTGCGTATTAAGAGCAACATCAAGGCCGGGCAGCTTGGTATCAATCATAACCAGACAGGTCTGCGCGTCAAATCCAACGTCAAGGCTGGCGGCAAAGATTTGAACCATAACCAGACGCTCGTGCAGAGCTAGTCATTTCTCTCTGGTCCTTTGTCCTTCGTCGGTTAATCCGGCAATTGATGGAGGGCCAGAGATATTTAATCAGGGACGAGAGACCAATGACTCAGAACAAAGAACAGTCGCCTGTGGAGATAGCTTGCAGTCTGTGCGATTCGGCCGTTACTTCTTACGAGCAGGGCCGCTCTGACGAAGCCGTTTCATTATTTCTTCGCGCACTCCATCTGCTCGAAACAGCCGAAGGCCAGGACTGCCCTGACGTGGCTGCTATACTCAACAACCTCGGCGCTATTTATGAAGACCGCTGCCTCTACGCTGAAGCCGAAGAGCATTACCGGCGCGCGGTTACGATCATGATGGATGCCGACGGGGATGATGATATTCTCAGACTCCGCTTGCAATCGCTCTCCAACCTCGGTCGCATTCATCGCATTCAAGGACGCTACTCGCTCGCAGAGCCTCTCTTTCTCCAAGCCCTCGCTCTCGCGGAAGATCGTTTCGGTCTCGACCACACCGAAGTCGCATCAGCACTCAACAATCTCGGCATGCTCTTCAAGTATCAGGCTCGCTTCGATGAAGCAAGGCCCCTTTACCTGCGCGCGCTTGCAATCTATGAACAGGCGCTTGGCCCTGACCACGCGGAAACAGCCTCGATCTATCACAACCTCGGCGGGCTTGAACACGCAGCAGGTCGTTTCGCCGAAGGCGAACCCTTCGCTCGCCGCTCGGTCGAAATAAGAGAGAAGGCTCTCGGCCCTGATCACACAGATGTCGCGGCTGACAAAGCGGCGCTCGCAGCCCTGCTCGACGGCCAGGGCAAATGCGATGAGGCCGAGCAACTCTACAGAGAGGCCCTTTCGATATTCGAGCGCGTCTATGGCGCGGAGCATTACGAAGTGGCTGTAAACCTCAACAACCTCGCGGCCATTCATCAAGCTCGCGGCGAATCTGAGGAAGCCGAGCGGCTATACATCAGGGCGCTTGCGATCAAAGAAAAGATATTCGGAAGCGAGAATCTGGAAGTGGCGCTGACGGCCAACAATCTCGGAGTGCTCTATCAACAGGAAGGCCGCGACGAGGAAGCCTTAGCGTTATTCGAGCGGGCGATGGCTGTATTTGAGCGGTCGCTCGACCCGGCGCATCCCCACTTCACAGCCTGCCGGGAAAATTATGACGCGCTCGCAATCTCAGTGAGCGATTTCTGATTCGTTTTGCGCATGTATGAGTGAACGATATTGATCGCCACTCAAATCAATTATTAAGAAAGGAAGCCAAAAGCAATGAAACGGAACAAGACAACGCAACCGAGCCAGGGCTTGCTGGTCAAAACCCATATCAAGGCCGGTGGCGGCATCGGCAATGATTATCTGTAGAAACACGGGTCAGTGTCGCTGAGACTCTCAAGATGGCAGCTATCGGCTGCCATCACTGCCTCGAATTTTTTCCGTGCGGTCATTCTTCGCAACCTTTGCGAAAGCCTTGATAGAAACTATCAATAACTGATGTTACGCAGTCGCCATGAAAGAAATGAACTTGACACTCACTTTGCCCCGTCAGGGGCATCTGATACTAGCCCAGCGATTCATGGCCGGGTCAGCACGCCACAACCCGCCAAGTCCCGTAGGGACGGCTGAAACCCGACACCGCCATCAGATTCAGCCGTCTCTACGGGACTCAGGAGGCTGGTCGTCATCGGTCCCAGCGATAAATCGCCGGGCTAATGTCGAGCGTCTCTACGGGACGAAATGTGAGTCAGGCTATTTGCTTTCAACTTCACTGCGTAACATCAATCAATAATTAATCGGGAGTAACAGATATGCCGATACCTTTTTCACGATCAACGCGCTCGCTCGATGCGGATTCTTATCGCCGTTCAACTCTAGGCACGACCATCGTGCTGCTAGTGCTTGGGACATGGGCGACGTGGATGTTTACGGCGCGGGTCGCGCTCTATGAAATCACGAGTGAAGCCCGCCTCGAAGTCGAAGCGGCGGTCTACCCCATCGAGGCCGCCGTATCGGGCCGCGTCATCGCCACATATCTCGCTATAGGCAAAGAGGTGCAGGCGGGCGATGTGCTGGTCGAGCTTGACTCAGAGGCCGAGCGCCTCGAACTCTCGGAAGAAGAAACGCGGCTTGCGACTCTTGCCGCGCAGCTTGCGGCCTTGCGAGATCGCGACAATGTAGAAAAGCAGGCGCAGATAGAAACCCAACAGGTCGCGCCCGTCGCCCTAGATGAAGCCCGCGCCCGATATGAAGAGGCAGAAGCCATGGCGCGCGCAGCCGATGAAGAGGCGCGAAGGCTTGAGCGATTGTTCTCTCAGGGTCTCTTATCTGAAATCGAAATAGTGCGCGCACGAGCCGAAGCGCAAAAGCGCCGTTCGGCAGCCGATGCTCTCCGCCTGAATATCGACTACCTGGACAAAAATCAGCGCGTCCGTCAAAGCGACCGGCAGGCGCAGATCGAAGGCATCAAAGGCCAGATCGCTCTGCTTGAAGGAGAGATAAATACCCGTCGAGCCACCATAGAGCGACTTAGCCATGAAATAGAGAAGCGCCGCATTCGGGCCGCCGCCACAGGACGGCTCGGCGAGGCGGCCAATCTGCGCGCAGGGTCCGTAGTTCAGGCGGGCGATAAACTTGCGGCCATCGTCCCTGCGGGGGCGCTCAAGTTAATCGCTGACTTTCAACCCTCGACGGCGCTCGGACGGATAGAACCCGGCCAGCGCGCACGATTGCGGCTCGATGGATTCCCCTGGGCCGAGTACGGGAGCCTCTCCGCAACGGTCGCAAAAGTGGCGGGCGAACCGCGCGACGGTCATATCCGCGCCGAATTCACAGTCCACCCGGACCCCGATTCGAAGATTCCTCTTCAGCATGGTCTGCCCGGCACAGTCGAAGTGGAGGTTGACCGCCTGTCGCCCGCCGCGCTCGTGCTGCGTATAGGCGGCAAGCTTCTGGCCAGTCCGAAAACGAAAGCTGAAGTTCAAACCGGCGAGGGAGAAAAGTGATGCGCTCGAACTCGCTCAAGACTACCCGCCGGTTTATCGCCCACGAAGTCGTGCAGACCTCGATGATGGATTGCGGCCCCGCCTCGCTCAAATGTCTGCTCGAAGGCTTCCATATACGGGCAAGCTACGGCCGCCTGCGCGAAGCATGTCAGACCGATGTCGACGGCACTTCGATTGATACTATCGAAGAGGCCGCGCGGCAGTTGGGACTCGAAGCCGCGCAGATGATGCTGCCGAAGGATTATCTGCTGCTCCCGGAATCCGAAGCCCTTCCCGCGCTCGTCATCACGCGCAACCCGGACGGGAACACGCATTTCGTAGTCCTCTGGCGAAGGCACGCCCACGTGGTTCAGGTGATGGATCCTGCCACAGGCCGCCGATGGATGAGTCAGACGGATTTCTTAAAAGAGCTTTACATACACACCTTCTCGCTGCCCGCGACCGATTGGCGAGAGTGGGCCGTCGGAGAAGGATTTTTAAAGCTGCTTCGCGCTCGATTGTCGGGCGTAGGAGTATCGAGCAAAGCCGCTTCCGCCATTATCGACTCAGCCCTCGCCGATGAGGGTTGGCGCTCTATTGCTGCGCTCGACGCGGCGGCGCGAATGGTCGCTTCAATAGTCCGGGCCGGGGGACTCCGACGCGGGCGGCAAGCCGAATCATTGATCGCGGCCCTCTTCGAGCGAGCGCGTTCGGAAGCGAATGAAACCGATGTCACCCCGGAGAATTATTGGATGGTCCGGCCTGCTCCGTCAGAGAGCGACGGTCAACCTCAGTACCCCGAACGACGCGGAGGGGGTTCATCGGTTCAGATGCGAGGCGCTGTGCTCGTAAGCGTCTCGGGCAGGCGGGCGGCGGACGAACAGTACCCCGACCGTAAGGAAGGGGATAATGAGGGACGCGAGGGTTCGAGCCGTCCGCCGCTTTCGCCCGAACTGGCTGCGGCGCTCGAAGAGAAGCCGGAGCGGCCGGGCCGCGAGCTTATAAGTTTTCTTCGCGCCGACGGGTTGCTCGCGCCTGCCTCTCTGATGGCGGCGCTCGGCCTCGCGGCAGGCGGCTCGATAGAGGATGGCTGATTGCGTGGGCTTTGCTCTTAATCACAGCCGTGCCCGCTCGCTTGCTTGTGACCTGGTGGCAGGGCCGGTTCACAATCGGCGCGGGCCGTCTCCTGAAACAGAGATTGCTCTATGGCGCTCTGCGGCTTGAGCCGGAAGAGATAAGACATCAGGGGGCGGGCCAGATACTGAGCCGGATTCTTGAATCGACAAACATCGAATCGCTTGCGTTGAACGGCGGATTTCTCGGCCTCATCGCACGCATTGAATTGATTCTGGCGGGGGTCGTCCTCGTCGCAGGCGCAGGGGGAGGATTTCACGCGCTGCTACTTGCCGTGTGGATAGCGATCGCGCTGCTCACGGGATGGTCACTTTTCCGGCGAAGGCATCACTGGACCGAAACGCGACTGGAACTCACGAACGACCTGATCGAGCGAATGGTCGGCCATAGAACGCGCCTCGCTCAAGAACGGCGCGAGCAATGGCACGAGGGCGAAGACCGCGCGGTCGAGCATTATCTGGAACAGTCGAAAGCTATGGACCGAATGGCGATGATTCAAACCTGTATGGCGCGCGGATGGCTGGTTTCAGGTCTGCTGGGGCTTGCTCCGGCTTTCATATCGGGCAGCGCACACGCGGGCGCGCTTGCCGCAAGCCTCGGCGGTGTACTGCTTGCTTTCATGGCCCTTGAAAAGCTGGGAGCGGGCCTATCGTCGTTGCTCGGCGCGGCGATAGCCTGGCGTCAGGTCGCTCCGCTTTTCGAGGCGGCGGCCAGAGTCGAAAGTGACGAGCCGCATCAGTTGACGATTCGCAAAGGGAAATCGGTTGATGGCGAAACGCTTATCGAAGCGCGGGGCCTCGTGTTTCGTTATGAAGGCCGCGCTCAATCGGTCTTGCGCGGCATCGATCTGCGCATTCAGGCAGGAGATAGGATATTGCTGCAAGGGTCGTCGGGCGGCGGCAAATCGACTCTTGCATCGGTGCTTGCGGGTCTCAAGATTCCCGAATCGGGATTGCTTTTGTTGAATGGATTGGACCGGCAAACATTAGGAGGCGAGGGCTGGCGCAGGCGCGCGGTGATGGTCCCTCAATTTCATGAAAACCATGTATTGAGCGCGACCTTCGCAGCGAACCCTCTGATGGGAAGGCGATGGCCGCCGCGCGAAGGAGACCTGCGCGAAGCCGAAAGCCTGTGCCGCGAACTTGGGCTCGGCGAACTCCTCGACCGTATGCCTGGGGGTATGCATCAGATGGTAGGCGAGACTGGCTGGCAGCTTTCACACGGCGAACGAAGTCGATTATTTATGGCTCGCGCGCTGCTTCAGGATGAGAGTATGGTCGTACTGGATGAGAGCTTCGCGGCGCTCGATCCGAAGACGATGGAGCAATGCCTCCGATGTGTAAAGCATAGGGCTGCGACGCTGCTGGTCATCGCTCACCCGTAAAGAGATCAGAGCCGTTTGCGGCAGCGTCTTTCGGCCTGCGCCGCTGTGCAATTACTCGATGCTGTACCTTACTGAGAAATATGGGCCACAGGAATCTCTTCGGTCCTTTCAAAGGGTTTCATACCTGTTGCTATGTCGTGAACCGTATGAAGAATCTCCGCGCTGTAGTACCTGCTTCCACAAGCATCGCAAACTCCTATTGTGACATCTTCCAGTATTACAAACCCCTTCTTATGCTTAAAGGCCTCGCGTTTTACCTTCTTAGGCCGAACCGTTCCTTCGCAATATTCGCATCTGTAGTCATACATGATTTCTATTCCTCAGAATCGGTTATCTCATAAACCGTAATTATCAGATAACGTCCGGTAGTTGTGAAGCGACCTACTATCCCAATGGGAATTTGCTCATCTATGGCAAATCCCTCGACGACGTATTTTGTTCCTCTTGGATCGCCCTTTTCAATTCGTGTTATTTGCCCATTCAGGATGGTATGTTCGATGTCAAGAATGTCGAGATCATCTTCGGCCATCTCTTCCATTGCATGTAGGGTCGTATCGTACTCTTGGAGCCGAACCTTTTCTCTTATCCTATCTATTATTCTTCGCGGCACGCATCAAATTTACCGGCATGAGCAAGAAGAAAACAAGTCTGCAAAATTCAGCGCGAATAAATGTGAATACCGGAGTGTTAGACAGGCAAGGGTCTAACCGGAGAGCTTCAGTTACGCCACCCGATTTGAGTGAGGCCGGGGCGGAACGGTTAATCTTCTGGAGCGCAGTTCGATTTCTCACAAATTTGCAACGCTTAGGAATTTTTCATTCGCCTGATCTTCTATCAACGCGCGAGCATTGGCACTGAGATTGGGATTGCCCATTATGAACCATGAGGAATGTGTGTGTGTCCAGCAGAAGCTTCATTTCATGTATTCTTCAAAGTCTTCGAGCGGCTCATCAAAATCATCCGACATAGTTATCAACCCCCTGGCGCTACCAAACTGCGGGCGAGGCTTTAGCATCGGAACAGGCACAAGCTTTACGAGGCGCTGCGAGTCTTTCGCAATTACGATCTCTTCACCGCCGACGGCAGCATCTATGAGATCGGGCAACTGTGTTTGTGCTTCTTCGAGACTGACTTGATGCATATTATTTACCTCGAATTTCTCATTTCGGTTATCGAACTCCGATGTAAGCTTCAGAAACTATTCGGCAAAGGGCTTCGCGCCTAGTGGTCGCTCAATCTTAACCTCTTTAATCTCTTTCAGCCTTTTTGCCGTTACTTTTTCCATATCAAGGCTTTAATCATTTGTTTCATCTGCATTTTACCACGATCACCGCAATTCGCATTAATGCGTCTAACGCCTTCCACAACCAAGCGAGGCGTAGAACACTGAAAGAGGCCGTGAGAAACTCGCCTTGCGGTCTCCGGTCGAAAGTCGTATTAGACTGCTATTAGCGAGTTAGACCAGCACGAATGCGAAGTTTTATTAAAGAGCTATCTTGAACCTCATCGACAAAGAATTCACGCGTATCCCCATCAAAGGTTGTGAGAACTCTTCTCACGAAGTAATCACCTAAATTCAAACTGGTGTACTTCCGATCCGCAATGAGATAATTGCCACTAATGATTCTAGGTTGGCGAGTTCCATTCTCATCGAGTATCTCCATGACCTTAGGAGATCTTGTCCAACGTTTCATCTTCTTAATGTCATCTTTAAGCCCTTCTATTTTGCTAGGAATCATTTTTTCAATGGCTCCCCGTTTTGCTTGGAATAAAATTGCCTTCCTCACGGTTAAATTACCATCTGAAATAGTAGCAGTTATTGCAAAATCTGCCCCAAGTATACTTTCGGATGAATTGGGCGCTCTATCATTAAAAGCAGTAGCCTCGAAGCGGACAAACCCATACGCTCCTTCATAAGGCACCCCTTCCAAGTCATGAATTAGCGCGACGTAATATTGCGGCTCCTGAGTGTATCTACGAGGATCCAATCTTTCGATTCTTGACTTAGTATATTGCTTTACAGCATTTCGAATCTCTTCTGGAAAACTGAAGGTATGCCTTGGCAAATGATGATTATCCTTTCGTTGGAAAATATCCCTCTCCGCGTGAGAATGCCACGATGAAACTTTCTGCGACCGGCCTTCACGGATGGTCGTATCTATCCAGCCGCCAGCCATCGGATTTTAAATCAATAGCAGGCAACCGAGCAGGAAGGATTGACCGTCAAAGGATTACATCGCCCGTTTGTTCCCATTCGGATTCGAGTAAAATCGCCGCAGCATCTCGTCGACTTCTTTCTTGCCTATCACCTCGAAGACGACCG
>JAKEHD010000078.1 GCA_022615215.1 Blastocatellia bacterium | reverse complement strand
TGTTTCGAAACTTTTAGCTGATAGCTGACGGCTGATAGCTTATAGCTGATGGCTGACTTGCCCGAATGAAACATTGAAGTAATACTATGCGCTGATGATATTTCATTGTGAGGAGAGCTATTGATAGTTCCTTCGAATATGGAAATATATTCCGATTCAAAGGTGAAGGTAAACGGGGACTATAGGCTCCCGCCAGTCTCTCCAAAGAGACTTTTGTTTATGATCTTGCCGACTCAGGTCTTTGCCTGCTTCGACCCTGATTTTAAAAACCAAATCATAAACAACCCATTTGACATGAAGATAGAACGTCTATCTTTGATTCATGTCAAAATCGCTCGCTTCTTATGCGTTCCGATTTTTACGTTGAAGACTTCCTTCAACAACTCCCTGATCGGAGTTTCAAAGACCTTCACAAGCGGAAAAATAATAACTTATCATCACAAAATAATCTACGACGCTTCTGCAGATTTCACAAAATTTCGATATAATGTAAAGTCTGGATAAGATACTTGTAGTCGAAAATGTCGAAAAAACTTATGAGGGCGGCGGGCGCGGCGTGGCTGCTTTGAAAGGCGTGAGCCTGAGTGCAGAAGCGGGCGATTTCATTGCCTTGATGGGACCGTCGGGTTGCGGTAAATCTACACTGCTGCACCTGTTGGGCGGCATGGACCACCCTACGCGCGGCAGCGTCGTGCTCGACGGTGTGGCGCTAGATAGTCTCTCCCAGGAAGAACTCGCCCGTCTCCGCCGCCGGAGCGTAGGGTTCGTCTTCCAGTTCTTCAATCTCCTGCCTACACTCACGGTCTCAGAAAACGTCGCTCTCCCTTTGATGCTCGATGGCGCGAGCGCCGCCTACGGCCGCGAGCGAGCGAGCGATTTGCTCGACCGCGTGGGCCTGGGCGCGCGAGCGGCGCATTTTCCCGCAGAGCTTTCCGGGGGCGAGATGCAGCGCGCCGCCGTTGCGCGCGCCATTATAGCCGAACCGCGTCTCGTGCTGGCGGACGAACCTACAGGCAATCTCGACAGCGAAAACGGCCGACAGGTGATGAATCTGCTCGCGGACCTTAACCGTACACTCGGCGTCACTATAATACTTGCCACGCATTCCGAAGAAGCCGCCTCTTACGCGCGCCGCGTCCTGCGCTTGCGCGATGGCACGATCGAGCGCATAACCGAGCATGAAGACGTACTTCAAACTCTTTAGACAATTCATACTCCGCGCGATAGCGCGCGACCGCGCGCGTTCCGTAATAACCGTGCTCGGCATAAGCCTCGGCGTAGGGGTGATGTTGGCGATAAGGCTTGCCAATGCAACCTCGCTCGATGCGTTTCGCGCCGCAACCGAATCGATAGCCGGGGAGACCTCCGTTCAAATCACGGGCGCAACCGGGCACTTCGATGAGATGATGCTCTCCCGTATGGAATGGCTGCGCAGGTACGGGCAACCGAGTCCCGTCATCACAGGCTACGCCAGGGCCGAATCGGGAGAGTTTCTACAGGTGATGGGAGTCGATATACTGCGCGACCGAGGGCTGCGCCGCTACCGATTGCTTCGACTCAACGCCGATGAGAGCGAACCTACCGCGCGCCGGTTTTTGCTCCTGCTCACGGACCCGGAATCTATCATCCTCACGGAAAAATTCGCCCGCCCTCGGGGGCTTGAAATAGGAAGCCGCATCTCTCTTACGATGGGAGATGCGCGCCGGGAATTCACAGTGCGCGGGCTTCTGCTCGACGAAGGCCCCGCGCGTGCGCTCGACGGAAACTTCGCGCTTATGGACATAGCCGCCGCTCAGTGGGCATTCAACCGTCTCGGACGGCTCGACCGCCTCGACATAAAACTTGCGCCGGGTCTCGATGCCGACCAGATAGAAGCTGAGATAGCCGCTCGTCTTCCGGCAGGGCTTCAGGTGGCGCGGCCCGAAGAGCAGTACGGCCAGGTCGAGCGAATGATTGCGGCCTTTCATTTCAACCTCAACGCGCTCGGATCGATAGCCTTACTTGTCGGCCTGTTTTTGATCTACAACACAGTCTCTATTTCAGTCATTACGCGGCGCGAAGAGGTCGGCACTCTGAGAGCTTTGGGCACGAGCCGTTCGATGGTGCTGGCGCTCTTTTTGGGAGAGGCATTGCTTATGGCAATCATAGGCGCGGGCGTAGGGATAGGGCTTGGGCGTTTGATGGCCTCAGCGGCCGTCCTCGCCACTTCGACGACGGTCGAGACATTCTACATCGCAACGGTTGCGACCGAATCCGCCTCGCGCCATTCCGTAGGTCTCCTGGAAGTGTTGCTCGCATTCGGAGTGGCATTGCCGCTCGCTTTGTTTGCCGCAGCCGTGCCCGCGCTGGAAGCGTCGCGCGTGCGGCCCGTCGAAGCCATGAGAGGGGCCGAGCGCCTGGCCGAAAGTTTCAAGCCGTCTCGAAAATACCTGATCGTCTCGGCCGCGCTCTTTGCGCTCGGCTACGCGCTCAGTCGCATGGATGCAATGAACGGGCTTCCCGTGCCTGGATACTTGGCGGCGCTTGCGCTTATGTTCGGCGGGGCATTTCTCGCGCCGAACGCATTGTGGCTTGCGTGCCGCGCGAGCAGGAAGCTGGCTGCTCGTTCGTTTAGAGGGCTACAGGTGGAAGGGTTGCTTGCAAGCGCGAACCTGGGCGGCGCGATTCCGCGAGTTTCGATTTCGGTCGCGGCTTTAGCGGTCAGCCTAGGCATGATGATAGCGATCTCGATTATGATAGGGAGCTTTCGAGAAACCGTGTCTTACTGGGTTGACCAGACATTGAAAGCAGACATCTACGCAAGGCCGCTCGTGCGCACACGCGCGACCGGCGAAGGCGATATAGCAGAGCGTAGCATAGCCGCCATAAAAGCCGACCCCGATGTCGCAGCCATAGATTCCTTCACCTCACATCAAGCCGTTTATCAGGGAAACCCGATAACGATGGGTGCGGGCGATTTCGATGTCTTGCTCGCGCACGGGCGGCTTGCCTTCAAGTCTCCTGCGGACGCGCGCTCGCGCCTCAAGCAGAGTATAGGCCGCGATGCAGTGGTCGTGTCGGAGAGTTTTTCGTTACGTTTCAAAAAGCAGCCGGGCGACCGTGTAGAGATGGAGACTGAGGCAGGAGCGAGGGAGTTCGAGGTCGCTGCGGTCTACTACGATTATTCCAACAATCGCGGGATAGCCGTTATGGACCGCGCGACTTACGAGCGCCACTTCGGCCGCGCGCAACCGGGCAGCCTCTCGATATATCTGCGACCGGGCGCGGATGCAGAGGCGGTGAAAGAGAGGCTTGCGCGCTCGATTGGCAGCGAGCACATGCTTTTGTTCAGGACGAACGCCTCGGTGCGCCGCGAGGTGATAAGGATATTCGATTCGACCTTCGCCATCACTTACGCGCTCGAAGCCATAGCCATAACGGTGGCCGGGCTGGGAGTGCTCTCGACCTTGATAGCATTGATACTTGAGCGCCGCCGCGAGCTTTCGGTCTTGAATTTTCTAGGGGCCACGCGGGGCCGGATTCGAAGGATGATCGTAATCGAAGCAGTCCTGATAGGGACTGTGAGTCAGGCCATCGGAATTTTGACAGGCGTGATGCTTTCGCTCGTACTGGCCTACGTCATCAACGTCCAATCATTCGGCTGGACTATTCAATATCATCTCCCCGTAGCGTTTCTCATTCAATCGTCGCTGCTGATACTTGCGGTCACGGCGCTTGCAGGCTTGTATCCGGCCGCTCGCGCTCTGAAGATAAACGCGCTCCGGTTCGTAAGAGAAGAGTGATACGTGATGCGTGATGAATGGTTTTGTGAGATGAAGATGAACAAGAAGGTTATGGCTTTGATGATTCTTGCGATAATCGCGCTCGCCGGTCTGAACATGTACGGGCGGCGGTTTGGAAGGGATGAAGGCTTCGGTGAGAAGTATGAAAGCAATTGTGAAGATGTCTCGTCATCCTTCATCCTTCATCCCTCATCCTTCAAAATGGCCGCCCCTGACTCCGCATCAGAAAAATCTCCAACCGGCAGCACGACTCTTCAATCGGATTCGGCAGATTCAAACAAGCAACCTGCTGGCCCGTCCACAAACAGCAAAACCTGGCGCGAAGCCGAGCCGTCTTATCGTTACTCTTTTCCGCGCGATCACGCGAGCCATCCGCCTTACCGAATCGAGTGGTGGTACTACACAGGCAATCTCGAAACCCTTGACGGCCGGAGGTTCGGCTATCAGTTGACCTTCTTCAGAACGGGCGTCGCGTTTGAGCCTGCCAATCCTTCGCGATGGGCCGTGCGCGATCTCTTCATGGCGCACTTCGCTATCTCAGATATCGACGGAAAAGAGTTTCACTCATTCGAGCGCATAAACCGGGCGGGAATAGGATGGGCCGGAGCGGAGACCGAACGGTATCGCGTATGGAACGAAGACTGGGAGGCGCGGCTTGATGGAAAAGATCATCTTCTCAAAGCCTTCGAAGGGGATTATCAATTGGACCTCAGGCTCACGCCTGAAAAAGCCGAAGTCATTCATGGCGAAGACGGAGTAAGCCGGAAGGGCGCGTCGGCGGGCAATGCTTCGCATTACTATTCGATCACGCGCCTTCGAACCGGCGGCCGATTGACGGTTGGCAAAGAGGTTTTCGACGTTGAAGGCGCAAGCTGGATGGACCATGAGTTCGGGACGAGCTTTCTTGAGAAGGGACAGGTGGGATGGGACTGGTTCTCGATTCAACTCGATGACGGGCGCGACCTGATGCTGTTCGAGCTTCGCCGCGCGGACGGCTCCATAGATATGCATTCGAGCGGAACGCTTATAGACGCGCAGGGGCGCGCGACGCATATCCCGTCCACAGAGTTCAGCCTTACACCCGCGCGCCCCTGGCGTTCAGAGGCGAGCGGCGCGTCCTACCCGACTCTCTGGCAGATAGAGATACCGCGCTACGGTTTGAGCCTGAGCGTAAGCGCCGTGTTCAGCAATCAGGAACTGCGAACGCCCGATAGCACCGCCGTGACCTATTGGGAAGGCAGCGTCACGGCAGAAGGAACCTCGAAAGGAAGCAAAGTGCAAGGCCGGGGCTATCTGGAAATGACTGGATATGCGGGCCGGAGCATGGGAGCGATACTTGGAAACGATGAATGATGAGTGATGAACGATGAATAAGGTATCAGGAACTTAAACCCTATGCTCGCGTTCGAAAGGCCGGAAGGCAACAACAGCATGAAATATCTGGCATCACTCGCTGTGACAATCCTGCTTGCTACAGCGGGGCAGGCGCAATCGATTTCCGGCACCGGCACCTTCGAGTCCCTCCCTAAAGAAGTAAGCGATGCTCTCAGGGAAGTTCAAGAACATCCCGGTTCAGCCGAAGCATATTTAAAGTTGGGCAGGTCATATCGACGCCCAGGTTATACTCATCGATACTTCAGAGAGGCTGAAGAGGCTTTCAATCAAGCCATTCGCATCAAGCCCGATTATGTGGATGCATACATTGGGCTGGGGGATCTGTATTTTTCCAGATTCTTCAATGGTCAGGGACAGAGTGGCGATGCAATACTTGCATACCAGCAGGCAATCAATATCGATCCCAAATGCACACAAGGATATATCGGTTTAGGTTTGACCTTCATGCTGGCAACAGATTTCATAGATGCGGTAGACACATTCAAACGCGCAACAGATATTTCGCCTGATTCGGCTCAGGCATACATGCTATTAGCCAATGCTTATAATAATCTCAGGCAGTTTGAAGACGCATTGCGATCATACAGGCAGGTACTAAGAATCTATCCTGATTATAGACCGCTCTTCGCCTCTTTGTATCACTTTGTGGAAGAATCAGGTCTATATGAAGAGGTAATAGGATTTTACAATGAGGCAATTCGACTCAGCCCGAAGAGCATAAGCATATACGCATCTCTGGCCAGGATACATGAAGAGAAAAACAACTATCAGGCGGCAGTAGAAGTGCTATACTGCGCGCGGGGCAAAATGAAAATTTTTCCAGAGAGGAACGCTTAAGCCACATCGTCGTCATGGGCATGGGCGAGCCGCTAGCGAATCTCGATGCGCTGCTGCCGGCGCTTGAGCACGCACATCGTGCCGATGGCCTGGGCATTAGTCCGCGCCGTATCACGATCTCGACCGTCGGT
>JAKEHD010000521.1 GCA_022615215.1 Blastocatellia bacterium | reverse complement strand
CGCGCGCCCGCTCTCGAAGAGTTGTACAATTTCGGACCTCACATAGGCAATCTGACTTTCGAGGTAGGGAACCCGGACCTCAAGCGCGAAAGCAGCAACGGTCTCGACCTTTCGCTTCGCCACTCAGCAGACCGCGTGCGCACCCAGGTCAACTTCTTTTACTACAGGCTCAACGACTTCGTCTTTCTGGCCCCGACCGGAGAGATAGAAGACGGGCTGCCCGTTGCCAATTACCTGCAAAGCGACAGCCGGTTCGCGGGCACCGAGGCAGGGCTTGATTTAGGGCTGCATCGCAACGTGTGGCTCAATCTAGGGCTGGATTACGTCGACGCCGAACTGACAGATTCCCTGGGAGGGATACGGGCAGGAACTCCGCTTCCGCGAATAACGCCTCTGCGCGGCCGCGTAGGTTTCGATATACACTACAAGGGCCTGAGCGTGAAACCTGAAGCGATAATGTCGAAGGACCAGGACGATCTCTTCCCGACAGAAACGCGAACCGGGGGATATACCGTCTTCAACGTGAACGCTTCTTATGCGATACCCCGTCAGCACTTCGCCCATATAATTTCGGTCAATGGTTTCAACCTGGGCGACCGGCTCTATCGCAACCATCTTTCATTCATCAAGAACCTCGCGCCGGAGATAGGGCGCGGCGTGCGATTCAGTTACACCATGAGGTTCTTCTAAAGCGCCGGGCCGGGCGGGGGATTTCAAGCCTGACAACAACTCCTGGCTTGAACTGCCAAGCCCGGCCTCAGGCCGGGAAAGCTTTCGATAAAGGAAAGGGATCATTTCCAAATAGTTCTGACAATCGCAACCTTATTCTTGCGCGCGGCCTTCGCGCCGGGTTAATATAGATTGCGCTCAAAGCTCATTAAGGAGTCACGAATGCAGTTCAAAACCAAAATCGCCATCGTCGTTTTTTCCACAGTCATCGCTTTTTATGCCATAGTTGGCAGCTTCGCGTCGAAATCGGGCGAAGCGGTGGCGCGCGGCAGCCAGTATGCTCAGTTGACTATTTTCGATGAGGTGCTCACGCATATCATCCGCGATTACGTCGACAAGCCCGACCTCGAAAAGGTGCGTATAGGCAGCCTGCGCGGACTTGCCCAGGGGCTGGACCCCTATAGCGCATACCTGACGCCCGAACAGGTCAAACAGTATGACCCCAAAGCGCGTCACGGCGAGACCGGCATGATAGTCTCCAAGGTGGTCGGATACGCCTATGTCGTTTCTGTGCTGAAGGGATCGCCTGCCGAACAGGTCGGCATACACGAGGGCGATTTCATCGAATACGTCGGCAAAGTGCCCTCGCGCGATCTGAGCCTATACGATATAGAGCAGCTCCTCGGCGGAGAGCCTGGCACTTCGGTCGAGCTTCGCATACTCCATCAGGGCCAATCGCGCAAGGTCTCGGTTCCTCGCGCATATATCACTCAACCGGCCATTCAATCGCGCATCGAAGAGCCGGGCGTCGGCTATATAAAAGTCACAAGCCTCGCCAAAGGCAAAGCCGCTGAGATAGAGACGCACGTGAAGGGACTTGTGGCGAAGGGCGCTCAACGGGTAGTGCTAGACCTGCGCGGAGCCGCCAATGGAGACATAAGGGAAGGCATTGCCGCAGCCAACCTCTTCATCGCTTCAGGCCCGCTCGCGCGCATATTAGGCAAAGGCGGCAAAGAGACCGAAGCCTTCAACGCAGAACCGAACAAAGCGGTATTCAACGGGCCGCTCGCAGTGGTCACAGATCGCTCTACGGCGGCGGCGGCTGAAGTGATCGCTGCGGCAGTCAGAGATCAAAAGCGCGGCGAGGTGGTGGGCGACCGGACATTCGGCGCGGGATCCGAGCAAAAACTCTTCTCGCTCTCAGACGGCGGCGCGCTGCTCATCACAATAGCCAAGTACGCGCCCGTCTCAGGCAAACCATTCATGGAAGAGGCGGTCACTCCGACTATCAAGGTCGAACGGCTTACTCCTGCCGTGACCGTGCTGCCTGACGACGATGAAGAAGCGCCGGACGAGGAAGGACCGGAGCCGCAGACCGAAGCGCCCAAACCGCCCGAACAACCCGTCGAGGATGTTCAGTTGAAGAAGGCTTTCGAGGTCATCAAGCAGGCGGCTTCGAAGCCTCAAGCCATGCAAAAACGCGCCGATGCGAAACTCAAGTATCAGGTCTTCAACAATCCGGCCAACGAAATGAGAATCGGAACCTGAAACCTTCTCAACAAGCCATTGCAAAATAAAGGGGCTTCCGCGAGGCCCCTTTATTTTTATGCCCTTCGGGTCTATCCCTTTAAAACGTTCTTTAGAACGAACCAGAGGTTGGCGGGCCGCTCGGCCAGTCTTCGCATGAAGTATGGATACCAGAAACGTCCATAAGGCACATAGACGCGCATACGATAGCCTTCGGCCACAAGCTGCTCCTGTAGATCGCGCCTCACCCCGTAGAGCATTTGAAACTCGAACCGGTCGGGCCCTATCCCGCGCTCCGCGGCAAATTGCCTGGTCGCAGAGATCATCTTCTCATCGTGCGTGGCTATGGCGTGATATATGCCTGAGCCGAGCAGCGTCTGCATAAGCCGTATGTAGTTTGCATCCGTGTCGGCCTTGTCAGGGAAAGCAGCCGAGTCAGGCTCGTTATAAGCCCCTTTGCACAGCCTTATCCTCGCGCCCATCTCAAGCAAGCTCTCTATGTCTTTTTCGCTGCGATAGAGATAAGACTGTATTACTATACCGACGTTATCGAACTCCCGTCTGAGGCGGCTGAATATCTCTATAGTGGAATCGGTTCGAGGCGAGTCCTCCATGTCTATGCGGACGAAATTGTTATAGCGGCCGGCGGCTTCCACAACCGCGCGAACATTCCTGTAGCAGAGCTCCCGATCTATGTCCAGACCCAGTTGAGTCAGCTTGATCGAGGCGTTCGAGTCGAGCGCATTTTCGTTTATCCGGTCGAACACGCGCAAATACTCTCTCACCTCTTCCTCTGTTTCCGACTCCACCTTGATCGATTCGCCGAGGTGATCGAACGAAGCGGAGATACTCTGCCGATTGAGTTCCCGTATGGCCTCCACAGCCTCCTCAAGCTCTTCACCGGCCACGAAGCGGCGAGTCACTTTGTTGAAAGATTTGAAACGGGTGAGGAACCTCTTGAAGCCTTCGCTGCCGGATAAATAGAGTAAAAGCGATTTCATCAACCTTGCCTTTTTCGTTCTTGATAGCACACGCACGCAGCAGCATCACATGCTCGGTCGCCGCAAAGCGGAAAGAGAATAGCGACTGCAAAGGGCAAAATCAACCGCGCCCGACTATCTTGCGCGGGCGATCTTTCGGGGTGCTGCGATAATGCCGGGGATTCGAGGATGAGCATCCCCATACAGGGCTGATGATCGCGCGGGAATGCCGGAGGAATTGAAATGAATCGATCCTTAAAAGCGCGGCGGGACCGCTACGGCCCGTCACACTCGATATGGTTTTAAGTTCACCGGTCGCGGTCAGCGGTTCGGCGCGATGCTTCGTCGGATGACGATTCGTCGATCTTCCTTTGAATATTTATCGAAAAGCTCCTTGAAGCGGTAGTAGCTCCCCACTCCCGGCTTCATCATCTTCCCGAGCGG
>JAKEHD010000520.1 GCA_022615215.1 Blastocatellia bacterium | reverse complement strand
GAGGGGCGACCACAAAAGGAAGACTCTTTTCCTCAGAGGGTCGCCCGTACACGTCTTTCGACTAGCTTCACGCTCCTTTCAACCGGCTCGGTATGTGTTATCATAAGGAAAAAACCGGCGGAAAAGGAGATTGGCTATGAGGAACCATCGGTCCCGTATGTCGAGACCCGCAGGTTGCTGTCTGGCCGCAGCAATTTCTTTACTGATAGTCATGCAAGACACAACTCTGGCCCGACAGCAAGGACGCCCTCCCGGCTCGATAGACCTCAAGCGCGAGCAGCGCGAGAGGGAACAACGCGAGGCTATGCTGCGGACCACAGAGACGAAGGCTAATCTGGATAAGGCGGAGAAGAGACGCATCGAGGCCGCAATCCTTCAGGTGAAGGAGGATTTCCGGGCGATACAGATCGTTCGTAACGAAATGGTGCGCAACCTCCTGGCCGCGAAGCCGCTCGATTATAATCTCATCTCCGAGGAGACCGCAGAGATAAACGAGCGCGCCGTCCGGCTGAAGATGTACCTGATGCCGCCCGTTCCCGAGGACAAGGAAAAGATTCCCAGGAAGCAGGTCGAATTCACCGACGAGGAGATGAAAGGCGCGCTCGTCGAACTCTGTAATCTGATCGCGGGTTTTATCGATAATCCTGTTCTCAAAAACCCGGACACCGTAGATGTCGAGCAATCAACAAAAGCGGGCAGCGACCTCCTCTCGGTCATCGAACTCAGCGGCAGTATAAGGAAGAGCGTCGAGAGGTTGAACAAGAGATGATCGAAGGGTGTGAGTAAATTGCAACTGTGCGCATCAAGCAGCCGCGTAGCGGCTGTATGATTTTAGCCGTGTCTTTTAAGGCACGGAATGTGAGCGACCATCGAGTTTTTTCGTCGCGCGAGCGACGGGTGATTTGATGTTCAATCGTCGCTCGCGCGACGAGATGTTTTCTGCTCTGCTTTCCCGGCCTTGAAAGACCGGGCTAAATTCACATCGCCGCTACGCGGCGCTATTTTGCGCGGCCTTTGAATAAAAAGAAACCCCCTCCCTCACGGTCGGGGTACTGAGCGAGCGATCGCGTATCAGGGAAGGTTCCAGCATGTATTCTCGCCTGGCTATATTTCCTCTACTGTTTATGACGGCGGCTTTCCAGGCCCCGGCGGATTCGATTCAGAGGCATTACAAGGCGGCGCAGACTTTCCATAACACAGGCAGACTCAGTGAAGCCGAAGCCTCATACAAGACGGCTCTCGGCGAGGCTTATGCTTATCTGGGAAAAATTTTCCTTGCGGGAGGCGAACATCAAAAGGCTGTCAAATCGCTCGACCTCGCAGTTGCGAATGGAACCGTTTCCGAAGCAATCTTGATCGATCAGGCGACCGCTTATTTCCACATCCGGCAGTATGAAAAGGCCGCCGCTCCTCTAAAGAAAATCCTCGCGTCCAATCCCGGCAGCGCGGCGGCCCGTCACCTGCTCGGCAAAGCTCATTTCATGCTCCGCGAGTTCGATAAGGCTGCCGACGAACTCAGCGTCGCTCTGAAACTCGCGCCCGCAGATTTCGATGCCGCTTATACTCTCGCTCTCGCCCATCTCAAACAAAATCGGCTTGCGCCCGCACGTCAGATATTCGACCGCATGATTGAAAAGCTGGGCAACAGAGCCGAAGTCCATAATCTCTTCGGCCGCGCTTACCGGGAAACGAAGCATTTTGATGAAGCCATCGAGGAATTCAAAAAAACCATCGCGCTCGATTCGAAGCATCGCCGCGCTCATTACAATCTCGGCCTTTCCTATCTGCTGAAAGACGGCCCGCTCAAACTCAAAGAAGCCGCCGCCGAACTCCGCATCGAACTCGCAACCTACCCTGATGAGTTTCTGGCTGTTTATAATCTCGGACTGGTCCTCGTGGTTGAAAGAAAGCACGCAGAGGCAGTCGATTTGTTGGAGAAGGCCGCACATCTCCGTCCGCAAAATCCTGATGTGCGACTCTTCCTCGGCAACGCTTATCATGGGATGGGCCGGTATGAGAAGGCCATAGAGTCTTTGAAAGCGTCCTTCGCGCTCAATCCCAACATGGATAAGATCAGTCCTCATGCGGCAGAAGCGCATTTTCTGTTTGGGCAATCGCTCGTCCGGGCGGGCCGCGCCGAAGAAGGTGAACAGGAACTCGAAATCGCAAGAAAGTTGAAGGCCAAAGAGCTTGCGACCGACCGCGAAAAGATCGTGGCCTATTTGAACACGGAAGAGTTCCGGGGCGCGCAACTCGACTCCGAGACGGAAGAGAAAATTTTGTCTGCGACGGGTCGCCCCGACGCGCAGGCGAAGGAGAAATTCAAGGAATCCGAAATCGTTTACACCGCCGTTGTTGCGAAGATTCACAATCAGATGGGTTTGCTTTACGGCGAGCATCAGAATTTTCATGCAGCAATCGAGCAATTCCGCTATGCGGTCGATTGGGACGGGAATCTTCAGGGTGCTCATTACAATCTCGGCCTCGCCTGTTACAAAGCCGAGCTATACAAAGAGGCTATTCCTGCGCTTGAGGCCGCGCTCAAAACCGCTCCTGCGAATCTATCGGCCAAACATCTTCTAGGGATGTGTTATTTCATGGCGGAGGATCACGCGCGGGCTTCGACGATTTTGAGAGAAGTGCTGACGGTCAAACCGAACGACATCGGTTTGTATTACATGCTCGCCCTGTCGCTCTTGAAAGAGGGAAAGGTGAATGAAGGGAGCGATTGTATAGCGAAGATGCTCGCGCGGTACGGTGACAGCCCTCAGATTCACCTGCTGCTCGGTCAGGCACATCACGCGCAGAATCAGGACGAGAGAGCACTCGAAGAATTGAAGAAAGCTTTCTTGATGGATAGCCGCCTGCCCCTGGCGCATTACTACTCCGGGATGATCTATATACAGATGGGCCGGTTCGATGAGGCCGCCCGCGAGTTCGAAGCCGAACTTTTTGTAAACCCCAAAGACGCGAACGCGAAGTATCACCTCGCATTCGTGCTGCTCGCAAGCGGGCAGACTGAACGCGGCATGAAATTGATGAGAGAGGTGATAAGCAGCAAGCCCGATTTTGCGGATGCGAGGTACGAGTTAGGCAAGGCTATGCTTCAACAGGGCGACGTGAAAGGGGCTATCGAAAGCCTTGAGGCTGCGCTGAAAGCGGCACCCGACAAGCCGCATATTCATTATCAACTCGGCCGCGCTTACACGGCCGCCGGGCGCCTCGGCGAAGCGCAGAGATGCTTCGATACGTTCAAACGACTCAAAGACAAAGAGCGCAACCGGACGGATCAGCCGACCGATAAGTAGATGGCGAATGGTTTTTGACACGTGGGCGTTTGTTATATTGCTTTCAGCCCCGAAGGGGCGCAATTCAATAGCCCGGCGCAACGCGCCGGGTAGAGACGGACAATCACACAAGCCCTGAAAGGGCGCGATAAGAAAGGGGTATTGCGCCTTTTCAGGGCCTGGCATTGCATCTGTATTTTCCCAGGGGCGATGCCCCTGGCTATTTCATCCCGCCCCTTCAGGGCTTGTAAGATGATCGCTCGTCAAGAAGTTTTTTAGTGAGGTAGTCGGATTTGCTTTTGAGAAAATTGCAGTTGGCAATATCATTGATCGCGCTGCTTTTGCTGGCCGTGCCGCCGGGCGCGCGTGCTCTGACCAACGGAGTGCGTTTTGTCGACATCACCGTTCAGGCGGGCATAACTTTCAAACACATCTCGTCGCCTGAAAAGCGTTACATAGTCGAGTCGATGAGCGGCGGCGTAGCTTTGTTCGATTACGACAATGATGGATGGCTCGATATCTATTTCGTCAACTCTCTCACCATGGACCTGTTGAAATCCGCCGAGAAGCCCCAAAGCGCGCTCTATCGCAACAAGGGCGACGGCACGTTTGCGGACGTGACCAAAAAGGCGGGCGCGGGCAATACGGGATGGGGCATGGGCGTGTGCGTCGGAGATTATAACAACGACGGATGGGACGATCTTTATGTCACCTGTCTCGGACCGAATCATCTATTGAAGAACAACGGCGACGGCACTTTTACAGATGTCACTGAGAAGGCAAACGCGGGCGATCCGCGATGGTCCACGGGCGCGGCATTCGTCGATTACGATAATGACGGAGACCTCGACCTGTTCGTGGCCAACTACGTCGATTTCGATGTCAATAATCTTCCCTCTCAGGAGAGACCCTGCCTGTACCGAGGCATAGAGGTCCAATGTGGGCCGAGGGGGCTGCGCGGCGCGGGCGACACGCTCTATCGCAATAATGGCGACGGGACATTCACAGACGTTTCAGCAAAAGCGGGCGTGTCGGACCCCAACGGATATTACGGTATGGGAGTCGTGTGCAGCGATTTCGACGGCGACGGTTTCACAGACATATTCGTCGCCAACGATGCCACGCCGAACTTCCTCTACAGAAACAAAGGTGACGGGACATTCAAAGACATAGGCTTCGTGTCGGGCGCGGCGGTCAACGAAAACGGCAGCGAGCAGGCATGTATGGGCGTGACCGTAGGCGACTATGACCGCGACGGGAAGTTCGATATTTTCGCCACCAACTTTTCTCAAGAGTATAACGTGCTCTATCGCGGCGAAGGGCCAAACCTCTTTACAGACGTTTCACAGGCGGCGAAAGTGGCCGAGGTCGGCATGCCTTATGTGGGATGGGGAACGAAGTTCTTCGACTACGACAACGACGGCTGGCTCGACCTGTTCGTAGGCAACGGCCACGTCTACCCGCAGGTCGACAAAGCCAATCTCGATGCGGGCTACCGGCAGCGCAAGTTCCTTCACAAAAATAATCGCAACGGGACGTTTTCGGAAGTGGCCGCCGAGTGCGGCGCGGCGCTCATGGAAAAACGTGTGAGCCGGGGCGTCGCGTTCGGAGATATAGATAATGACGGCGATATCGATATAGTCATAAACGACCTCGATGGCGCGCCCTCGCTCTTGCGAAACGAAGGCGGAAACGTGAATAATGCGGTGCTTATAAAGACCATGGGCGACCGCAGCAACCGCGATGGCGCAGGGGCGCGCGTGAAGGTCGTAAGCCGGGAGTTGGTTCAGATTGACGAAGTGCGGAGCGGGGCAAGTTACATTTCGCATAACGACTTCCGCCTGCACTTCGGGCTTGAGAAGCGAACCCGCATCGATCTGATAGAAGTCCGATGGCCGAGCGGAGTGATTGATAAAATCGAAGCCGTCGGCGTAAACCGCATCCTTGTAATTAAAGAAGGCAAAGGCCTCGTCGAACAAAAGGAGTTCAACCGCCTCAAGACGAAATAGCGAGGGCGGCCCTTAACTCTTATGTCATTGATGCTTGCGGAAATACACGAGCAACCCGCCGTGCTTGAACGCATGATACGAAGCGAAGGCCGCCGCATAGCCCGCTTCGCTGAATCGATCAAGCAGCGCCGCACGCGCCTTATAGTCCTTGTGGCGCGCGGAAGCTCCGATAACGCGGCGCTCTTCGGGCGCTACCTGCTTGAGATTAGCACGGGCATTCCTGTATCGCTCGCCGCGCCCGCTGTTCATACGCTCTACCGGACGAAGCTCGACCTGCGCGATGCGCTCGTCATAGGCGTCTCGCAATCGGGCGAGGGACCGGACATAAACACGGTTCTCGAAAACTCGCGGCGGAGCGGGGCCACTACGCTTGCGATAACCAATGAAGCCCGTTCGACGATGGCTCGCATAGCCGACGAGACTTTCTTGATTCGCGCGGGGCGCGAACGCAGCGTGGCCGCAACCAAGACCTACACGGGACAGTTGATGGCCTTTCACCTGCTCGCCGCCGCCTTGAACGGAAGCAGGCGATTCGCCGAGGTGGAACGCCTGCCGGAACTCGCTTCGCTCTCGCTCGGTATGCGCCCGCAGATAGAAACAATAGTCGAGCGTTATGCCTTCATGGATCATTGCGTAGTGGTGGGACGGGGCTTGAATTATGCTAATGTGTACGAGTTCGCCATCAAACTTATGGAGACCTGCTACATAGTGGCCGAGCGATTTTCATCGGCCGATTTCCTGCACGGGCCTATAGCGATGATCGAGCGTGATTTTCCGGTCTTTCTGTTCGCTCCGCCCGGAAAGACCTTTGCGGGAATGAAGGATTTGCTAGGCAGGCTTACGAAACTGGGCGCTGAGACGGTCGTCATATCGAGCGAGAATGCGGTGCTCAAGGCGGCAACGCGCGCTCTTAAAATACCGGCTTCGATCAGCGAGATGATTTCACCCATCCCTTACATCATTCCGGCGCAGATGTTCGCGGCATTGCTGGCCGAGGCCAGAGGTCTGAGTCCCGACCAGCCGCGATCTTTGGCGAAGGTGACGAGAACGGTTTGAGTGAAGGTAAATTCAAAACCACAAGAGGAACGAATGAAAAATCTGAGGACCATCATCGCTTTGCTTCTACTCTGCACAGTCAGGGTTTCGGCGCAGCAAATCAGTAGCCCAAGCGTGAGCGAGGGCATGGGCATTCGGCCGACACTTTCGGTCGGGCTACTGAAATCGCCTCAACCCACATCACGCGAGCATCGCCTTATGCCCGTGCCTGCGGCGATCAAGTTTCAAGCCGGGCGGCTGAAGATCGATGCTTCTTTCACTGTGGCCACAGAAGGCCATCGCGAAGCCAGGCTCGAAGCGGCCATTCACCGCGTGGCCCGAAGGCTCGAAGGGCGAACGGGGTTTACATTCTCGCGCGAGCAGGTGAGCGATTCCAAATCGGCCACTCTGCTGATCGAATGCCTCGGGCCTGGCTCGGCTGTGCCTTCGGTCAGGGAAGATGAATCCTACTCGCTCGACGTATCGCCTGAACGGGCCGTAATGAAAGCCGCTACGGTCGTGGGCGCGCTTCGCGGGCTTGAGACCTTTTTGCAACTGCTGGAAGCTGATCGCGGAGGGTACTTCATTCCGGCCGTGAGCATTCAGGACAAGCCCCGTTTTCAATGGCGCGGCCTGCTCATAGATGTGGCCCGTCACTATGAGCCTGTCGAAGTGCTCAAGCGCAACCTCGACGCCATGGCCGCAGTCAAGCTCAACGTCCTGCACTGGCACCTCACGGAAGACCAGGGCTTTCGAGTCGAGACGCGCGGCTTTCCTCGCCTTCACGAGATGGGGTCGGACGGACTTTACTACACGCAGGACCAGATACGCGAGGTCATAGCTTACGCGCGCGACCGGGGGATAAGGGTTATGCCTGAGTTCGACATGCCGGGCCACGCGACCAGTTGGCTGGTAGGCCATCCCGAACTCGGGAGCGCGCCCGGACCTTATACAATCGAGCGCAAGGCCGGAATATTCGAACCCGCGTTCGACCCTACGCGCGAAGAGCTTTACAAATTCCTCGAAGGCTTTTTTAAGGAGATGGTCACGCTCTTTCCAGACGAATACATACACATAGGCGGGGATGAAAACGAAGGCCATCAATGGACTAAGAATGAAAAGATTCAAGCCTTCATGAAAGAGAAGGGCATCAAGGACAATCACGCTCTTCAGGCATACTTCAATCAGCGATTGTCGAAGATAATACAGAAGCTCGGCAAGAAGATGATCGGCTGGGACGAGATACTGCACCCCGACCTGCCTCAGAGCACGGTGATACATTCATGGCGCGGACCCAAATCGCTTGCCGAAGCCGCGCGCAAGGGATATGACGGCGTTCTCTCTTCGGGCTATTACATAGACCTGATCTTTCCGACCAGGGAACACTACAAAGTCGATCCTATCGCTTCGGACAGCGATCTCACCGCAGAAGAGTTGAAGCACATCCTCGGAGGCGAAGCTACGATGTGGGGCGAGTGGGTCAGCCCTGAAACCATCGATTCGCGTATATGGCCGCGCACGGCAGCGATAGCCGAGCGATTCTGGTCTCCGCGCGAAGTCACGGATGTCGATGATATGTACAGGCGGCTCGACGCTATCAGCATTCAACTTGAAGAGCTTGGACTGACGCACGAAAAGAACGTCGACATGATGCTGCGACGGCTGGCGCGCACGAAAGAGATCGGCCCGCTCAAGACGCTCGTGTCTTTAGTCGAACCTGTCAAAGGATATAACCGCAATCAGGCAGGCATAGACACGATGCTCACGCCCTTGACGAGATTGATCGACGCGGCCCGCCCCGACAGTCAGGCGGCCCGAAGGTTCGGGTTGCTTGTTGATAGAATGCTTTCGGACGCACCGCACTTCCGGCGAAACCATGACCGCATAAGGATGACGCTCTCCGAATGGCGCGACGTGCGGCCCGCGTTGGACGTTATGATCGACGGCTCTCCGGTGCTGCATGAGGCCCGGCAACTGCCTCATGATCTTTCAGAGATAGGCACAGCGGGGCTTGAAGCCTTGGCATATCTCGCGGCAGACATGGCCCCGCCCGAAGGATGGCGAGAGGCGCGGATGGCAATGCTCGAAGAGGCGGCGAAACCTAAAGCGAGGGTTGAATTCGCAATGATCGGCTCGGTCAGAAAGCTGATAATCCTTGCAGCGGAGATGGCCAACCTGAAAAGCATCCCGCACTCGCAATGGAAAGACCGCGTGCTCACACTGAGCGAAGAGAAGAGCCGCTAAATGCAGTATGGGCGGCCCTGCGGTGGCCGCCCGTCATTTCGAATAAAGTGACTGGGGAGGACAAGGTAATTCACCTCCGAATTTTTGAAGCGCGGAAAAAACTCTTTTGGCATTTTCCATGGTCGGATTTACCCACACATCCAAATCTTTCGTGTAGCGAGGTTCAGAATGCTTGATGACCGCGTATCCGCCGACGACGAGGTATTCAACCTTCTCGTCGTTGAAGAGATCCAATAGTTCTTTGAAGTCTTGATTCACGCAAATCCTCTCCTTTGATCAAGTGAGCTTCTATGACCATTTCCCAGGCCGCGTCAAATTTGGTTTCATCGTCTTGAGACTGCCAGTATTCGAGGTCAGGAAAGGGTTCAGAGTCTTCCAATCTCCCATACCATTCGGTTATGTTTCTTCTCGTCATTCCGATATCGCCTCCTTCCACCCAAGGGATATACGCCAATCAACTTGATTGCCGGTGCAATCGCTCAACAGCTCTTTGAAGTCTGAGTTCGGATTCATCTCCACCTTTGCGAATGTGGGCAAAGACTACCAGTTCCCAGGCGGCGGCAAATCTCGCAGTGGAGTCTTGACGCTGCCAATACTCGATATCGAAAGAGCGATCCGAGTCTTCGATTCGGCCGAGACCTTCTATTACAAAATCACTGCCGGATGTATCTGTCTTTTGCTTCATACGTATGATTTTACAACAGAGCGCGGGATAAAGGGAGAAGACTTCATTGAATGGCTTCTGAGCCAAAGCGATAGAAAAACCTTTGCGGCATCTGGCGTACAGTATGCTAAATTAGCAGCGTGTAGGTAAGCGTATGGAAGTTGCAGGGGAAAACCAAAAAGGAACGGATACTCTCGATAGAGAGGAGATTACTCGACTCTCGAACCGCGACCGTGACATATTCCTGTCATTGTTGGATTCAGATGCTCAACCTAATGAAGCACTGAAACTTGCTGATGAAAAGTACAAGGAGTGACCTGCCCTCTCTCATCATCACCTTACACGCAATCGCAAATCGCTATGATTCACCCGCGCGCGGCATTCCATCATTCAATCTCTCGATCTGTGTCGCGCTCTGGCGTTGGGGTTTGCTCGGTCTCCAAATCCCGTTTGCGAGCGAGAGCCACTGCCCCGTGAAGCTCCAAGAATTTATCTCGCACCGATGCGTCAAGCTTATCGGCGAAGGCGGCATCCAGGCTCTTTGCTTTGATCAACTCTTGAACGTCGGCAAGGTCTTTCAAGCGATCAGGAGCGGTCATGCCGGAAGCGAGTTTCAACTCGACGAGCTTTTCAAGCGTGATCGTTTTCACTCCGTCAATCACCACATAGTTCTCTTGCGGGTCGGGGAACCGCACGGGCTTGGGCAACCCGTCTCCGGGGTATTCGCCTGCGGTCACTATTTCAACTGTGACGTTCTCTTCAGTGGCGCGGAATCTCTTCGTCGCTCCCTCAAACGCGGGGCGATAGCCGAGGCCGATCAACTCATCCTGGAATTTGCGAAGGCCGTCTCCGGTCAGCAGCAGGTCGATGTCTTCGGTAAATCGCCTGTATCCGTGTTGATTCAAGGCAATGGCTCCGATCACGGCGTACTGGATTCCGCGATCTTCCAGGTCGGAGGCAATTCGGCGAAGCGTCTTGTTGAGCACACCTGTTCCCATAAAGAATCTCAACCCCTCATCGTAGGT
>JAKEHD010000519.1 GCA_022615215.1 Blastocatellia bacterium | reverse complement strand
GCGCGCTTTGCGGCGGAGATAATAAGCCGCGAGCGAGCATAAAGATTCCTTTCTTCAAGATTCCTTTCTTCAAGATTCCTTTCTTCAAGATTCCTTTCTTCGTCCGTCGCGCCCGATAGAATCAGCTCCCTTATAAAAACAGCCGCCGTGCCCGATGCAAACAAGAGGATGCCCACGTTGTATTTGAATATGAAGACCACTCCTACCGAAAGCCCGCTGAGGATGAGCCACGAGAGTTTTTCCGTCTCGTCGTGTTTGAGCATGAAGAGCAGGCCCATCAAAACGAAGAGCATAGAGTATTGGGTCGGGAAGACGCCGAATATGTATTTATAACCGAGCCAGCCGAGCGCGAGCGCGACAGGGATGAGCGCCGCCCATCCGCCTACAAGACGCCGCGCGAGATGAAGCAGCATGAGAAGCGTGGCGAGCTTGAAAGCAAAGAGACCGGCCCTTATGACGGCGATAGTCGGGCCGAACGCTTTCATCAGCAGGGCATTGAGCCAGAGCATCCCAGGCGTGTAGTTATATAGGAAGTCGCGGTAAGGGACTTCGCCCTGCATGACACGTTCGGCGGGGGCTACGGTGTAGCCTATGACCGAAAGCCATATACCGCGATTGAAAAATATGGAGTAGCAGATTATTCCGGCGGCGAGCGTGATTAGATAAGGCGCAGTCGTTTTCAAAATGGAACGCCGCTCTGCCGTTTGCGCAGGTGGAGATGATGGAATCGTATCGGCCCTCATTTCTCACTTTTAATGCAAATACTGGTCGCCGCAAACGGTTTCTCGCGCGGCGTTTTGCTGATCCAAAAGACTATAGTGTAAATGCCCGGCTCATCTTTGAACAACTCAACAGGCAGGGCGAACCAGCCGGCCGTTCCGAGTTCTATGGTCCCTCTTCTTCCATCAATGTAAAACTCTCCGTCGGGCAACCTCGGATAGAGCGTCACAAAGGTGGGCGGCAGCCCGCAGGCGCTAAGGGGTGGCAGGGAAGCCAGATCGATTGGACGGGGGAAAGGTTCGTAAAAAATCTCTACGGACCTCAGTATATGTTTTCTGTCGAGCAGCCTGCCTCTAAGAAAGAAGCGGTCTCGGGGAGTCGATCTTTGCTTGAAGGGAACGACCTCGATATATTTCCCTATGTACTCTTCGGCGAGTCGCAGGGTGTCGTCATGGAGCGCGATGCCGAACCCTACGTGTGTATGATGCGGCGCTAGAATATTGCGCCTGTGCCCATCATCGGGCGGGACTTCCGCGTGCATAGTCGCGTGCATGTAAGTCAGGTCTTTGGCCAGGTCCGCAGGGTTTGTGGTTCGAACCTTGTCAAGAGCCGAAACATTTTCAGATAGTGAATGTATTCCTCCGGCGAACGAGTAGCGATGATAGGGCTTGCTTCCATTGCGCCCGCAATGGCTCAAGAACTTGTTTGTCGCCATATCGAGAGCGTGCGCGTCGGCCACGCGGTTTGCCAGATCGTCAAGCACAAGGGGCGGCACATGCGCCATCGCTCGTTCCTGGTTGACGAGTTTCAAAAGCTGAGCGCGAATCTCTTTGAGATCGGCTTCGCCAAGCTGAGAGCGACCCGCGTGTGCCGTATTCGACATAGTCTCTTGCTCGCCTTTGCCTCCGGAACCAGTGTTCACAAAGATCGATGCAAACAGCCAGAGGGCGAGCGAAAGCGCCGCGACTCTGAAGGATGATCTTCGTGCGTGCGGCTTCGTTTCAGTTGAAAGGCATCTGCGAGTGCCCCTCTGTGGTTGCCCCTCGACGGCCTCCGATGAGGGCGGCCCTTTGGAAGGATGAAGGCTTCGGTGAGAAGGATGAACCGGGGCTAAATTCATATTTGCACTGCTGTTCTTATTCATCTTTCATCCCTCGGAGTGCTTCCTTATCGCGGCTCCGTAAGGCGTTCGAGTATGAGCGTGTCGCCTGCTTCTGCGGCGGGCCGGAACTCTTTGTTTATATAATCGCGCATCGGCTGATACGTTTCCGCTTCGAGGTCTTTGCGGCTCGTGACTATCAAATGGACATGTTTCTCTTCGATGGCCTTGAGGGTTTCGGCCCGCTCCTCTTCTGTGACGCCCACGCCTCCCCAGAATTGCGCCCCCGAAGGATTGTTGCGGTCGGCCAGGAAGAGGTAAGACGACCCGGCATAAGACTGCGCGAAGAAGTATCCGCCCGCTTCGACTCGCCGCTCGATGTAGCGCGTGACCGAATCTATCTCACGCGCCCTCTCGGCCGGGAAGTAGACGCCTCGCCCGCGTTCGGTCTGCAACTCCGTATCGCTCTTCAATTGCAAGCGCCCTTCAGTACCCCGACCGTGAGGGAGAGGGTAATCTATGTCGAAGTAAGTGTCGAAAAACAGCCGCGATCCCATAACGAAAAGCATCAAGGGCAGAACGGCCGCCGCGAGGCGCAATTGCAAGAAAGAAATCTTTATGCCCTCGCCCGCAAGCCTCGCTACCAAAGGCTTGAAATTATACAGGAGATAAAAGAGCAACAGCGCGATGAAAGACATCGCGGCGATGGATTGTTCGCGCGCGAATCGCGGGAACGATTCCATGAAAGCCGACGCAGCCGTCACCGTCACTGCGAGCGTTACCATTCGGTCTGTGACCCCAAATCTGTGGCCGAACACGCCCGCCGCAAGTCCGCCCGCTATGATTGCGACCGGCGCGTAGAATATCAGGCTGTCTATCAAATCCTGGTTCGCGCCCAAGAGAAATACCGGAAGCGTTGCGATCACAGCTATCCATAAGATACCGCACAGGCGTGGATTGGCCTTGAGTCTGTATGAAGCGAACGCGCAGGCGGCAAGAAACAAAGCTGTGAGCAGAGCGACGAGCGGCGAGGGCAGAGCGGCGAGTCGGCTTAGTAAGAATTCGCCCGGCCCGAAGAGCAGGGTCTTTATCATGGGCGCGAGCGCCCCTTGCGATTGCATGTAAACGAGCACGGGGATGATGGGGAGCGCAAATCCCGTTACAAAGAGAAGCGCCCGCCGGTAATTTCGCCTTGCGTTGCCGATTGCAAGATGGCTCTTTTTCTGCAATCGTTCGGAATCGGAATGAGACTTCACCACGGAGACACGAAGAACACGGAGAAAAATATTCTCTGTGCCCTCCGTGTCTCCGTGGTGATTTTTTTCGTTCGCCTGATTCCCTTCGAGCAATATGAGAACGAGTGACCCCGCGAGGGCATACCCTCCGATGTTGTGCTTGAAGAGGGCGAGCACACCGAGCGCGACGCCCGCCGCAAAGAGGCGCAGAGGTTTTTTATCGCCGTGATATTTGATCAGAAGGTAAAGCGCGAGGGCCAGAAACAGCGCGCCGTAATGCATGGGCACGGCTTTGAAGGGCCCGTTCGGTCTGAGCCAGAGGAGCGAAAACGCGGCCGAGACCACAGCCCAACTTCGAGGCATGAGATTTCGCCCGCAGAGGTAGATCATAAAAGCGGTCAGCGTCTTGAAGAGAGCTACGCCCAGGAGCGCGTTGTATAAAGAGACGCCCATGAGCTTGAACAATGCGGCGTTGAGATAGACGGTCGCGGGCGGGTAGAGGGTGTGAAAATCCCTGTAAGGAACTTCTCCGTCGAGTATCCTTTCCGCGCCATAGAGGTTATAGCCTATCGAATAAGAGAGGACGGTCTCCCTGTTGAAGAGGAGGGCGAAAAGAAGAGCCGCCGCCGCGAGCACGGCGAAGGCCGTCATAAAATCTTTCAGCCTGTCGGCCCGGCTCAGGGAGCTTACGCGGGTCTGTGTTGCGCGCGAAACGTCTTGCATATCGAGAGGTGGATGGCCCACGCTACAACGCCGGAATACGAATGTCGTTCATCGGGCGACCGTCCGGCGCGTGGGGTCGGCTCTACAGGGCTTTTTTCAAACGTTTTGATCCTCCGGCGGGCCGGGCGATTTCAGTTTTACCTTTGCGTAAATGTCTTTGAGTATCAGTTCGCAGCCTACAGAAGGCAACTTGAGCGCGCCATCGAAGTCATGGGCTTCCGTATATATCCATCGATTATTTTCCTGGCGCAGGTATTGTTCGACTCTGCATTTGTCTTGAGCCACGAGCGTATATTGGCGAAGCGATGCGATCTGCTGATAATGCTCGAACTTCTTGCCTCGGTCATAAGCTTCCGTCGAATCCGAAAGCACTTCGATTATAACGACCGGATTGAGCAGCGTATCCTGATGTTGATCGTAAAACAGTTCTTCTTCACAGGTGACTACAACGTCCGGGTAAGTGCTGAGGCCCGTCGCCTCGACCCTCACGCGCATATCGTTAGAGTAGACGTTACAGGGGCGCTCCCTGAGTTGATTATCAAGTCCTGTCACAAGGTTGGTAACTATCCTGTTATGTTGTCGGCTAGCTCCCGCCATTGCGAAGACTTCGCCCTCGAAGTACTCGCTTCTATGCCCGGCTCGGCGTTCGGCGTCGAGGTATTCTTCGAAGGTCAAAGGCGTTTGAGGATTCAGCGACATATCATTCGTTTCCGTCCCGCTCAAAATCTTACAACGATCCCTGTCGTCGTGACTATGTAGTGCTCACGGTCTTCGAAGAGGTTTATGCTCAACTGCGGGCTGCCGGTTCGAATGTCTCGAATCTCTCCTCTTAGGCTCAGGAATGAGGCCACCTTGATGTCCAAGCCTCCTCCGATCGTGTAAGCTCCATAGACTTCTGAATCGCCGGTCGTCAGAGGCTGACCGTCTATGCGAATATCGCTCGGATTGAGGCGAGCGAAACCTGCTCCGGCTACGGCATAAGGAGAATACTTCGCGCCCGGAAGCAACTTGAGCTTGAGTCCGGGTGTGAAGAAAAACGACGAGAAGTCGCGCGGAAAAGAGCCGACGGGCGTGTCGAAGGTCGTGTTTGGAATGATCGTAAGCGGAACATCGAAATATATGGCGGCAAGTCTCGCATCGAATATCCGCCGCGCGTAAGAGGCTTGAAAGGTGAAAGCGGCACCGGTATCAACATTAAAGAATTGAGGGATTTGTTCGAAAAGATTGCTGTTTCCGGCGGTCGCACCGAACTGAATGCTGACCTCATTTTCCTGGGCCAGGGCCTCAGAGCCGAAGAGCAGGACCACCATTATCAGGAGAGGGACGGTCTTCATAGCATTCTCCTTATTCTCAGAGATTGAAAGAATCGTTTCGAGACTTCACGGCCATCAATTCCAACAGAATACATCTCTCCTGTAAAGTGCCGCGCAACTCGGCCGATATATTGCGCGGCATCAGTTGAGCCACGCACAGGATAATAGTTCGCTTTGAGTCTGACTCTGAGTCTTGTGGGCTTTACAGTCGCATTAATCAGCGGTCGCCTCTGCGAGTTCCATCGCGCCCGCCGAGAAGTATGTCGCATCGGGGTGATGAAACACGAGGGCCGACACGCTCGCTTCGGGTTCCATCATGAAACCTTCGGTCAGTTCGACGCCGATCTCTTCGGGGCGCAGGAGTTCGAAAAGCCCCGCCTGCGATTCCAGGTCCGGGCACGCAGCATAGCCGAATGAGTAACGCTTGCCGCGATAGCGAGCCTGAAACAATGCCTGGCGCGTCAGGTCTTCAGGGTCGGGAAATCCCCACGCCGCGCGCAATCTCGCGTGCAGCCATTCGGCGGCGGCCTCGGCCGTTTCAAGCGCGAGCGCCTGAAGCGCGTAAGAGCGCAGATACTCGCCCTGCTGTTTCGCTTCTTCGGCAAGCGCGCGAATCCCTTCTCCCGCAGTCGTCACAAACATCGCTATGTGATCGCGTTTCATCACACGCCCATCGCCATCGATCTCAGGCGGCAAGGCAAAATCGCTCAATGTCACCCCGTCCGCTTTTCGCTGTCGCGGAAACCTGAAAGTGACGGCAGGAATGCACGAACCCCGGCCCGTGAATACATGCAGGCGATTGCCTTCGGGTTCGACCTCGAAGAACTGCCACACAGCGCGCACGCGCATGGCCCCCGCGCGGCATTCCTCTTTCACCCGTTCGATCTTCTCTTCCAATTCAATCGCCCGACGGTCTCCTGCTTCGATCAGGTCGTTGAATCGCCCGCGCAACCCCATGTGCCGACCGTAGAGCATCTGCGGATTGATATAACTCCATATCTCGTCGAGGTCTTCTGTCTCTGCAATGTGACGGTCGAGGTCGGGCACCGGAGGTATGGGAACGTCGAGAGAGATTTTCGTGCTACGCGATTCGGTCTCAACACCTTCGCGGGGCGAGGTCACAACGACGGGGCCGAGGTCTTTCTCCAACAACTCGGCTTCGAGCCGTCCGCGCGATTCCGCATCCATCAGGCGATTGAGTATATCCAGCCCGTTCATGGCGTCTTTTGAGTAAACGACCGTGCCGCCGTAAGCCGGAGCGATCTTCGTCCGCGTGAAGCGATCGGAGAGCGCCGCTCCGCCAACGAGCAGAGGCAGATCGATCCCCGAATCTTTCAGGTCACCGGCCGTGACGACCATCTGTTGCGCCGACTTTACTAACAATCCCGAAAGCCCTATGGCGTCGGGGCGATGCTCGCGCGCGGCCTGTATCAAAACTTCAGGCGGCACCTTTATGCCGAGGTTTATCACCCTGTAGCCGTTGTTTGAAAGGATTATATCGACCAGGTTTTTGCCTATGTCATGCACGTCGCCTTTGACGGTCGCAAGGATGACGCGGCCCCGCGAACTGTCTTCGCTCTTCTCCATGAACTGTTCGAGATGCGAGACCGCAGCCTTCATCGCCTCGGCGCTCTGAAGGACTTCGGCGACTATCAATTCGTTGTTGTTGAAGAGACGGCCTACCTCTGCCATGCCTTCCATAAGCGGGCCGTTGATTATGTCTAGCGGCAATGCTTCTTTGAGCTTCAAGTCGAGGTCTTCGATCAAGCCCTCTTTCGTCCCCTCGATTATGCAATTGGCCAGTCGCTCATCCAGCGACAGGTCCGCGATATTCTTTTTCACTCGCGACTCGGCGTCGCGGAAGTGCGCCGCGTATGCGGCTATAGGATCCGACCCGCGATTCCACAAAAGGTCTTCGGCCAGCCGACGCTCTTCTTCGGGGATAGAAGCGTAGCGTTCGAGCTTTTCGGAATTGACGATGGCGAGGTCGAGTCCCGCTTTCGTGCAGTGATAGAGAAAGACCGAGTTCAACACCTCGCGGCCCGCGTTCGGAAGTCCGAAAGAGACGTTGCTGATGCCGAGAATGGTTTTCGTGTCGGGCATGGCTTCTTTGATGAGCCGTATGCCTTCGATGGTTTCGACCGCGCTGCCGACGTAGTTCCGGTCACCTGTGGCGCAGGGAAAGACGAGCGGGTCGAATATGATATCGGCAGGGCGAATACCGAAATCTTCCGTCAGAAGTTTATAAGACCTGAGAGCGATTTCCAGTTTTCGCTCGCGCGTGATGGCCTGAGCCTGCTCCTTGTCTTCGTCAATGCAGCCGACGACGAGGGCCGCGCCGTATTTGCGAGCGAGCGGGGTGACGCGCTCGAATTTTTCGAGACCGTCTTCGAGGTTGATCGAATTGATGATCGATTTGCCCTGGCAGTAAGTGAGCGCCCGCTCGATGGCTACAGCATCGGTCGTGTCTATCATTATGGGGGCGCGGACTTTGCGTATGAGATGATCGTAGAAGAGGTCTACGTCGCGCAGTTCCTCGCGGTCTGCGTTTTGGAGATTCACGTCTATGATTTGCGCGCCGCCCTTGACCTGTTGACGGCCGATCTCGCTCGCCTCTTCGAATTTCTCTTCCGTAATCAGGCGCTTGAACTTGCGCGAGCCGACTTCGTTCGTGCGCTCGCCTACGATGAGCGGGCGCTGGTCGTCGCTCGCTTCCACGAAATCTATCCCTGAGAAGAGCGAGCGGTGATGCTTGACAAGAACGCGCGGGCGACGGCCATCGACCATCTGAGATATAGCGCGTATGTGAGCGGCGGTCGTGCCACAGCAGCCGCCCAACATATTTATCCACCCGTGATCTACGAATCGCTCAAGCGTCGCGGTCAGACTTTCGGGCGTCTCAAGATAACGGCCCTCTTCGTCGGGGAGTCCCGCGTTCGGCACGCAGGATACGCGGGTTTCTGCGAGCGCGGCGAGGCTGCGAATATGATCGGTCATGAACTCAGGCCCCGTAGCGCAATTCAGCCCTATCGAAAGCAGATCGACGTGCATGAGCGAAGTCGAGAACGCCTCTACGGATTGCCCGGCAAGCATCGTGCCCATTGGTTCTATAGTGCCCGACACCATGACGGGCACTCTGAAACCTATCTCATCGAAGAGCTGCGTTATGCCTATGAGCGCGGCTTTGACGTTGCGAGTGTCTTGAGAGGTTTCGACGAGCAAGATGTCTGCGCCGCCCGCGACAAGGCCCGCCGCCTGATCGTGAAAGGCTTCGATCAATTGATCGAAGGTGACGCCGCCCGTGACCGTTATGGCTTTGGTCGTCGGACCTATAGAGCCTGCGACGAATCTCGGCCTCTGCGAAGAAGAAAACTCTTCTGCCGCCTGCCGCGCGAGGCGGGCGGCCGTTTCATTCAACTCATGGACTTTATGTTGAAGATCGTATTCCGCGAGGACGATACCTGTGCCGCCGAATGTGTCGGTTTCGATTATATCGGCCCCTGCTTCGAGATACTGGCGGTGTATGTCGAGCACGACATCGGGGCGCGTAAGGACGAGGTTCTCATTGCAGCCTTCGAGGTGCGGCCCGCCGAAGTCTGCGGCCGTAAGATCCCGCGCCTGAATGGCCGTCCCCATAGCGCCATCGAGCACGAGTATACGCTCTGAGAGCGCCTCTTCCAGTATCTGTGTTCGTTCCTGTCTATCGTTCATAATTCTGAAATTCGCCCTTTGTCCGTGGTCCGTCGTTCTTTAGTCAGGATTCTGAAAGAAGCACAATGAGTTATGATTGTGACCGGGCTCATCGGTGTACCTCAACTTGAGTAAATTTCCGGCAGTATAACAGACTGTTCAAGAGCGTCGCCGAAATTGTGGCTTAACAAAACCTTTACCATTGTTGTAGTCGCTGC
>JAKEHD010000518.1 GCA_022615215.1 Blastocatellia bacterium | reverse complement strand
GCAGCACTTACCAGTCGCTTTTGGTCTCGCAGGCGACCTATTACGAAGAGTACCGCTTCGCCGATGTCTTCGCCCAACTCAAACGCGCGCCCGAATCGCTTGCGCGGGAGATCGCTGAAATTCCGGGAGTGGCACAGGTACGCGCGCGAGTCGTCGTCGACGTGACGCTGGACGTTCGAGGACTCGACGAGCCTGCCGCAGGGCGTCTGGTTTCGATTCCCGAGCGAAGGATGCCCATGCTGAACGATCTCTTCATCAGGCGCGGGCGTTACATAGAGCCTGAGAGAAGCGAAGAGATCATCGCAAGCGAAGCCTTCGCCGAGGCGAACGATCTCAAGGTGGGCGACCCGCTCAACGCGGTCGTGAACGGCCGGTGGAAGGAATTTCGCATAGTCGGAATCGCCCTCTCTCCCGAATATATTTACGAGGTGCGGGGAGGCGGCTCCATATTTCCCGACAACCGTCGCTTCGGCGTGCTATGGGTGGGCCGCGCGGGCGTAGCGTCGGCCTTCGATATGGAAGGCGGGTTCAATGATGTCGCGCTCGCGCTTGCGCCCGGCGCAGTCGAGGCAGACATCATAGCGCGGCTAGACCTCCTGCTTGAGCGATACGGAGGCCTCGGAGCTTACGGACGCGAAGATCAGATTTCCCATCGCTTCATCTCGGATGAGATAGCTCAAAACCGCGTGAGCGGCAATTTCGTGCCCACGATCTTTCTGGGCGTGGCGGCCTTCCTGCTTCACATAGTCCTTTCGCGCCTCGTGCGCACCGAGCGGAGTCAGATCGCCATACTCAAAGCTTTCGGCTATGGGAACCTCACGATAGGGTTCCATTATCTGAAACTGGCGCTCCTGCCTGTGCTGGGCGGCGTCGCATTGGGGACGGCCGCCGGGTTATACTTCGGCTCGCAGATCACCGAACTCTATACGATGTTCTACCGCTTCCCGCTGCTGCGCTATGAAGCCGGGTTCGGACTCGTCGGCATGGCAGTGGCGATCAGCGCCGCTGCCGCCGGCCTGGGCGCTATGGGAGCGGTGCGCGGAGCGGTTTCGCTTCCGCCCGCCGAAGCAATGCGCCCTGAGCCGCCCGCGCGATTCCGCGCCGGACTGATAGAGAGATTCGGCCTCAGCCGGATAGTTTCACCCGCCGCGCGCATGATATTGCGCAACCTCGCGCGCAATCCCGTAAAAGCCATGCTCTCTTCGCTTGGAATAGCGATGGCGGTCGCATTGCTGGTCGTGGGCCTCTATTTCTTCGACGCCATCAACCATATCATCAAGGTGCAGTTCCAGGAGGTCCAGCGCGAAGATGTGACGGTCGTATTCAACCTTCCCGCCCCGTCGCGCGTCAGGCACGATATATACAATCTGCCCGGCGTGATGCGCGCGGAAGCCTTTCGCGCAGTTCCCGCACGTTTGCGTTTCGCTCACCGTTCGCATCGGATTTCGCTGCTTGGTCTAGGTCAAGGGGGCGAACTCCGGCGTCTGATCGACGAAGACCTGAACGCCTTTCAGCTTCCGCAAGAGGGCCTCGTCCTCAGCGCGAAGCTGGCCGACCTGCTCGGCGTCGGGCCGGGTGATACACTTACTATAGAAGTGTTGGAAGGAGCGCGGCCCACGAGAAGCGCTCGTGTAGCGGGGCTTGTGGATGAGTTGATAGGCATATCGGCTTACATGGATGTGAATGCATTGAACCGTCTCATGCGCGAAGGCGGCACGGTTTCGGGCGCGTATCTGTCGGTAGACCCAGGCCTCGCTGCGCAACTCTACGCGCGGCTCAAACGCATCCCTGCGGTCAGCGGCGTGAATATACGCGAGGCGGCGATCACGAGCTTTAATGACACGATTGCCGAAAGCCTTGCTATTTCTACGACCGTGCTCGTGGTCTTCGCCTGCATAATCGCGTTCGGGGTGGTCTATAACGGCGCGCGTATAGCTCTTTCGGAGCGGGGACGGGATCTTGCGAGCCTGCGCGTCCTGGGATTCACGCGGGCCGAGATCAGTTTCATGCTTTTGGGCGAGCAAGCCATTCTGACCTTGGCTGCGATTCCGCTCGGTTTCGCCATAGGTTTCGGCATAAGCGCCATGATCCCTTCGGCCCTGGATTCGGAACTCTATCGCATGCCGCTCGTGATAAGCGCAAGGACTTATGTTTTCGCATTCTCGGTCGTGACGGCGGCTGCGATTCTGTCAGGGCTTGCCGTGATCTATCGCCTGCGCCATCTCGATCTGGTCGCGGTGCTCAAGACGAGGGAGTGAACAAGGGAAATGATGAATGATGAACAAGGGCGGAAAAGATCAACCACAGATTTCACAGCTACAGACGATCAGCTACAGACGATCAGCTACAGACGATCAGCTAGAAGACTGAAGACTGAAGGCTGAAGACTGAGGGCTGAGGGCTGAGGGCTGAATGAATCATATCATCGTTCCAAAAAAGAATCTTTATGGCTTTCAAGGTCAAATGGAAACCAGTACTGTTGCTCGTCGCAGCCCTTGCGCTTGTCGGATTGATTATATTCGCTCTACGGCCTGAGCCTGTGATGGTCGATGTGGCCGGCGTCGGGCGAGGGAAGTTGCAGGTGACTGTGGATGCGGAAGGGAGGACGCGCGTACACGACCGCTTCGTGGTCGCGGCCCCTGTTGCGGGAAGGCTTGCGCGGATCACGCTCGACCAGGGCGACGCGATTCGGCGCGATCAGGTCGTCGCGCGAATCGATCCTCTTCCTCTTGCTCCGCTCGACCCCCGACAACTCGCCGAGGCGAATGCGCGTGTCCGAGCAGCGGAGGCGCAGCAGCGCGAAGCTGCTGCAATGGTCGAGCGCGTGCGCGCCGATTGCAATCAGGCGCGGCGCGAACGCGAGCGGGCCGAAAGGCTCGTCGAAAGCGGCGACATATCCCGCCAGGAGTTCGAGCGCATACGAAACATAGAGACCACCTGCGCGCAGGAACTCGAAGCGGCTCGCTTCAAGGCGCGGGCCGCAGCCTCTGAGGTCGAAGTGGCGCGCGCCGCCCTACTTGCCGTCGGCAGTCAGGGACGGAGCGATTCCGTTGCGGCCGTCATGGTCCGCTCGCCCGTCGAGGGGCGTGTGCTTCGAGTGATCGAAAAGAGCGAGCGCGTGGTTGCGGCCGGGACGCCGCTCGTCGAATTGAGCAACCCGAATAATCTCGAAATAGTCGTGGATGTGCTCTCATCGGACGCCGTTAAGATAAATCCGGGCGCGCAGGTCTTGATCGAAGACTGGGGAGGAGCCGAACCGCTCGAAGCGCGAGTCCGTGTGGTCGAACCGTCGGCCTTCACAAAGGTCTCCGCCCTCGGCATAGAAGAGCAGCGAGTCAACGTGATCGCAGACTTTCTCGGCTCGCCCGGCCCTCTGGGCGATGGCTTCCGCGTAGAGGCGCGCATAGTTATATGGGAAGGAGAGAACGTGCTGAAGATTCCCTCAAGCGCGCTGTTTCGACAGGGCGACGAGTGGAGCGTCTTCGTGATAGAAGATGGAAAGGCTCTGCGGCGCTATGCGCAGGTCGGCCACCGGAGCGCATTCGAGGTCGAGATACTGAGCGGTATAGAAGAAGGCGCACAGGTCATACTCCACCCTGCGAACGAGATCGAAGACGGCGCGCGCGTAGAGGCGCGGGGGCGCTAGAAGGATGAGGGATGAAGGATGAAGGATGAATCGATCGCTTCGCTTTTCATCCTTCATCCCTCATCCTTCCATCCTTTCCGATCCGTCTCTCTATGGCGCGAGGAAAAAGAATTTCGTCTTCAAGGTAGAGGTGTTCGACCAGAGAGCGATCGAATGCCGCCAGCTTTTCAAACAGAATCTTGCAACTGAAGCAGGCATCCGGGGAAGCGGTGTAGTTGGAGCTTGCCTGGCGCATCTCTTTCAGGAGATTGCGGACGTTTGCGTGCCCGTGCGACATGGTTTGAATAGGAGCGCGCAGCGTCCAGGTCGGGGGAGTCAATAGATGCCCTTTGCCACTGGCTGCATCTTCCATGACACGTATGTAGGGAAACAACGTGGCTTCCTCTTCGTGCATGTGCTCGCTCAAGCTGCTTCTCAGTTCGTGAAACAACGCCTTGATGCGCCGCAACTCAGGGTGTTCGGCCGCGTGCGCCAGGGCGACCTGGACGAGCAATCCGTTGAGGTGAGGCATCTCCAACCTGGCAGAGTAGTGATGAATGTTCACTATGTGGAGAGTCAGTTCCAGTAACGGCCTGCTCCGCCAGTCCATATCTTTTTCAGAGTCCGAATCGCCCGAACGTTTATCTGATAGCAGGCCATCGGGCATCTTTGCATAGCCTCGTTCGAACCAATAGCTTTCGCATGAGCAATAAGTCGATCTCCTCGCGGTTGCCGTCATGGGTGTACCTTCGAATCCTCGGTTTCCTGCCCTCGGAACATTTTACTGAGAAGATTACATCGGAAGCGAATCGGCCCGACCCTTCCATCCGCGCCGGGCAATTCAATCGTCGTGCAACATCTGTGCCAGTAAATTCAGCCTTCGCCAACGGCGAAAAACGAGGGCATCAACGATCAACATGGGTGAGGTTCCCCATTATGCATGGGTGAAAATACACAAATATAAGGATAAAACAGAGGCGGCTTCCGGGATACAGACTCGATAAGCGCCGGGGTGAGCGGGTGAACCGGCATAAGGGCTGTGGATTCACCTGCTTTGTGTTTGTAAAATTTACATTTTGAATAGGCGATTTTACGCCATCGACTCTGTCTGCGATCCGACTTCATCTCTTATCTCGATCAGAAGAGTGGCCCGCGAATTGCGGTATTACTTATCTGATGAATGTAAGGGAGAAATCAGCAAATATCAGATCGGCTGTCGCGGTGCGCGTCGCAAGCCTTGTTCTTATGGCTTTCGTCATCGGCGCGAGCGGAACCATCAGCGCCATCGCTCAACATAATACGGGGTCTCGAATCAAGGGGCAGGCAATGGCGCTCTACTCATTACAGACAAAAATTTCTATGAAACCTGAAGAGGTCCAGGAGGTCGAGCAGCGATTGTTCGAGATTGGCTACTGGACCGGCCCGGTTGACGGCGTGTTCGATGACGGGTCGCGCCATGCACTGATAGCTTTTCAGAAAGTCGAAGGCCGCAAACGCACGGGGCAACTGACCTCGGAAGAGCTTCAAGCATTGCGAAGCGCGCGCCGACCCGCGCCGCTCGAAGGCCGCTATTCGCACATCGAAATCGACCTCAACCGACAGGTATTGTTCATAGTCGACGGCAGCGGGAAGGTCACAAAGATACTGCCTGTCTCTTCGGGCAACGGAAAGTTATTTACATCCGAGGGACGGACTCGCCGCGCCATAACGCCTAGGGGGAGATTCGCCGTGCTACGCAAGATCGAGGGCTGGCGAAAAAGCCCGCTCGGCCTTCTCTATTATCCGTTATACATAGTCGGCGGCGTCGCAGTACACGGGAGCCTCCTGGTTCCTGCATACCCCGCAAGCCATGGCTGCATACGTATCCCTCTGTTCGCCGCCAAAGAGTTCAGCGAAACGACCGCTATAGGCACCCCTGTCATAGTCCATGACGGGAGTTTGCCCGAAGAGGAACCCGACATCCCCTGAATTATTCGCGCCGCATCGGTCGCGCGTCCCTCATAGCCAAAATCTCGAACTGAAAAGTGCGATATTTCACAGCCGGTGCGCGATTTGACACAAACTTATCTGTTTACTTCTGCAAAATTCTCCGCATACCTGCCATAAGCAACCGGGCACGGCGGTTGCTTGATATAAAAATAGCGGGAAAGGACTGTATCTCATCGCCGGATCTTCGATGTTCAAATCGTGCGCGATGAATCCTGAAGGAGTAATCGAAATGAGCGGAACAAACCTAAAAAGGCAAAAGTCCGAACTTTTTACTTTTGCCTTTGGTTTTAGGAGGCAAGATCATGACAAGACTATTTCGTGACAGAAAAGAAGCGGGCCGCCTCCTGGCCGACCGTCTAAAGGCTTACGCCGGCCGCGAAGATGTTTTAGTGCTGGCCCTGCCCAGAGGCGGCGTGCCCATCGCCTTTGAAGTAGCCAGAGAGCTCGATGCTCCTCTGGACGTTTTTCTCGTTCGTAAGCTCGGCGTGCCCGGCCACGAAGAACTGGCCATGGGCGCAATCGCGAGCGGCGGCCTCCGCGTGCTCAACGAGGACGTTGTGCATTATCTACGCATACCCGGAGAGATGATAGACATCGTTGCCGAAGACGAACGACGAGAGTTGGAGCGGCGCGATCTCCTATACCGTTCCGGTCGGCCTGCACCCGATGTGCGCGAGCGCACTCTGATTTTGATCGACGACGGCATCGCTACCGGCTCGACCATGCGCGCCGCCGTGAAAGCGCTGAGGCAGCAGGAACCCGCGCGCATAATAGTGGCCGTGCCTGTGGCTCCGCCTTCGACCTGCGATGAGTTGAAAAGCGAAGCAGATGAGGTGGTGTGCGTCTTCGTACCCGAACCGTTTGACGGCGTAGGTCGCTGGTACGAGGACTTTTCGCAGACGACCGACGCTGAAGTGCGGCATCTGCTCGAACTCCAAGAAAGAAATCTTTATGCGGCGCGCGAACAGGCCGCCGTGTTGAGCGAGCCGTAAACGGCACACGGCATTCATCGCCTGCCGCATAGCTGCTTCAAAACGGGAAGATCGAGCTATTCGAGGTGGTCGAAACGTTTCCATACGGGATGCAGGAGAAAGGAGGTTTGATTATGCCAACCGAAGAGATACCGCGCGACGAGTGGGTCGCATTCTTCGACAGCTTCAGCCATCGCCATGAAGGGTGGCTCGTGACTATAGAGGTGTTTGGTGCCGATCTGGGCGATCAGATACAGGCGCGCGATTTGCCCCTTGAAGGGATAACCGCCGAACTGGACGACGATGGCGGAGGCGAGATACTAATCCTTGCCGGGCGGAAACCGGATTCGCATATTTCGCACACAGTAAGCGCGCCCGCTCGCGTCTGGCTGAAACAGACCCGACAGAGGGCCGATGAAGTGCTTGATATAGAGTCGGAGGATATGCGTGTACTGATACGCTTTCGAAGCGCGCTGCCGCCGGAGATGGTGGACGGGATAGTAAAAGGATGAAGGCGGAAGGATGAAGGATGAACCGGATACTTTTTTCCGGGGCTCATCCTCAATCCCTGATGACACAAGGGTATAAGGAGATAAGCCATGAACAAAGTATTGACTTTGATTAGCGGCATCGGCCTGGGGACAGGTTTGATGTACCTGTTCGACCCCGATAAGGGGAAGCGCCGCCGCGCGCAAATTCGCGATAAGACTGTGCACGGGTTGAACAAGGCCAATGATGCCATCAACAAAACTTCGCGCGACATGAGCAATCGCGCGCAAGGACTTATGGCAGAGGCGAAGGCTGTGTTTAAAAGTGGAGAGGCCACAGACGCGCGTGTTGTGGCGCGCGTGAGATCGAAGCTCGGCCGCAGAGTCTCTCATCCGGGCGCTGTAGAAGTCGCAGCCGAGCAGGGGCGGGTGACTCTGACAGGCCACGTGCTGGCAAGCGAGGTCGCGAATCTTATCAATTGTGTTTCATCTGTTCCCGGCGTAAGCCTCGTCGATAACAAGCTCGAAGTACACGAGGAGGCAGGCAATGTGCCCGCCTTGCAGGGCGGTTGGCCGCGCACGGGCGCGCGATTCGAACTGGCACAGGAGAACTGGTCTCCCACAGTGCGTTTGCTCGTCGGGGCAGCAGGCGGCGCGCTTACGGCTTATGGTGCCAACAGGCGAGGCGCTCTCGGCGCAGCGACAGGCGCTTTGGGTGTAGGGTTGCTGACCAGATCATTGACCAATATCGATATTGGCCGTCTTATAGGCATAGGCGACAACCGGGGGATTGAAATTCAGAAGACCATAACTGTCAATGCTCCGGTAGGGCTGGTCTTCGAGTTATGGTCTCACCATGAATACTTCCCGCGCTTCATGTCGAGGGTGCGCGAGGTGAAGAAGATCGGCGAAGGCCGCTATCACTGGACTGTGGCCGGACCAGCGGGCGTGCCGGTCGAATGGGAAGGCGAAATAACCAGGCTGATCCCGAACGAATTGATCGAGTGGAAGAGCATTGAAGGCTCGGCAATCGAGCAGGAGGGGAGGGTACGATTCCGTGAAGCTGACGGTAATGGCACCTGTATCGACATAAAGATGTCCTACAATCCTCCGGCCGGAGCGATAGGCCATGCCATAGCGACGATGTTCGGCGCTGACCCCAAACGCGAGATGGACGAAGACCTCATGCGAATGAAGTCGTTCATCGAAACCGGCCACTTGCCGCACGACGCGGCTGAAAAGCGTGCGAGCAAAGCCTCTGCTCATTGAACCGGAGCGCGCAACTATCGCAATGAGGCCGGACCTGAGATTGATTGCAGGTATACTGCGCGCGGGGCAAAATGAAAGTTTTTCCAGAGAGGACCGCATATTCGGAGTGCGCCGACAATTGCGGCGCTTTGGAATCGGCAGAAGTTAGGCAAAAAATGAAACTCCATGCGGCTGAAGCCGAGGGTATC